>JAAYTC010000102.1 GCA_012518155.1 Bacteroidales bacterium
ATAGCCGTCATATTCGCGAGGGAAAGCGCGATCGACTCTTGTACTTCGGCCTTTACATCGGTGTCTGTCTCCATACTTTTACTAATCATCCCTCGCACCAATTCTGTCGGATTATTGTATTCAATTTCGGAAGGAACTCCTTGAATCGCGAAACTCCGGTTGCCCAATTCGCTAAGCTCGAACCCCAACGCCTCCAACTCCCCGCTCACCGATGGCAGGGTAGCAGCTTCTGAAGCGGACAACTCCATCACCTCGGGAAATAAAATGCGTTGCGAGACTCCCTTCCTATTTTGGATCTGCTGTAAATATTTATCAAAGAGTATTCTCACGTGCGCTTTATGTTGATCAATGACCATAAGTCCCGATTTAACGGAAGTAAGAATATATTTTCGCTTGTATTGATAATGTTCCGGGAAAAGTTCTGGTTCTTGATTGGTTCCTTCTTGTTTAAATGCCAACGTAGGTTCTTTTTCTTCTTGAAAATCACCCGGCGATTCTTCACGTTCTCTCTCGCTTTCGAATCCCTCGTATAGTTGCTCCCACCCCAAAGCGGATGATGAAAAAGGATTATAGTCGGGATTCACGTTTACGCGTGGCATTGGAGCCGGTCGTGCAGGGTCGAAAATGGGTATATCGGGTGCATCGTCAGTATCAAAATCGATACTGGGCACGGCGTTGAATTTCCCGAGCGACTCCTTCACGGTCACCATCAATATCTGCCAAAGTGCTTGTTCGTTCTCGAATTTCACTTCGGTTTTAGTGGGATGGATATTCACATCAATCGCGTCGGGATTAATCTGAAAATAGATAAAATAACTGGGCTTCTCATTCGCGGCAATCAGCTTTTCAAAGGCCACGAGTACCGCTTTATGAAAATAGGGGTGGCGAATATAGCGGTTGTTCACGAAAAAATATTGGCTAACTTTCGTTTTCTTGGCAAACTCAGGGCGTGAAACGTAACCATGAATCTTTCCCAACGTGGTCTCTTCATCAATCTCTATCAGTTGTTGATTGATGTTTTTACCCTCCAGCTGCACGATGCGTTGACGCAATCCCGTTTTGGGTAAATGGAGTGTTTCTACCTCATTTTCGATAAGCGTGAACTCGATTTCGGGATATACCAGTGCCAAACGCTCAATTTCGGTGAATATATTACGGCGTTCGGTTTCATTCGATCGCAAGAACTTTCTTCTCGCGGGTACATTATAAAAAATATTTTTTACCGCGATAGAGGTACCCTTCGCGCACGCGATCACTTCCTGCTTCTCGACCTTCGAACCGGCTATCAGTAATAAGGTTCCCAGCTCATCTTCTTCTTTACGGCTTTTGACCTCCACGTGTGCGATGGCCGCGATAGAAGGGAGTGCTTCACCACGGAACCCCATGGTTGTAAGTGCAAACAGATCGTTGGCTTGCCGTATTTTAGAAGTCGCGTGGCGCTCGAATGCCATCCGGGCATCGGTGGCCGACATCCCCACTCCGTTATCAATCACTTGGATCAGCGTGCGGCCTGCACCTTTTATATGAATTGTAACTTCGGTTGCACCGGCATCGAGGGCGTTTTCTACGAGCTCTTTCACTACAGAGGCTGGACGTTGAATCACCTCCCCTGCCGCGATTTGGTTCGCGATAGAGTCGGGCAGTAAATGAATAATATCAGGCATAAAGAAATCAGTCTAACGAGGTTTCGCGCTTTTTCATTCAGGAACGAGAAAGATCGTCCTTTAACTCAGGATCCAAAGAAAGAAAAGCCCTAATAACACGATCACCGCGATAATCAGCACCCAATTCTTCGTGTAAAATGGGTTTTGCCCGGCTGCTTCTCTGCTCTTTCGCTTTTTTAAATGCCGAGTCTGGGACACGAATTCCGGTTTAAAGTCTTTTTTCACCTCTTTCTCACCTTCTGGGAGAACGCCCATTTCTCGTTTTCTCTCTTGTATACGCCGTTCTAACCGCTCTTTACGAGCCTCCTCTTCGGGATCGTAAAGAATTGGTTTATAATTGAATTTTCTCGGCTTCCTGTTCTTATAGAAAAAAAATGCACTCATAATACCATCGTTTTTTAGAATAGTACAAATATAACCTCAACGAACGATTTCACCCAATATTCATGAAAAAATCTCCCAAATTAAAGGGTAATATCCTCTCGTTGAAAACGTCGCTGTGGCTCGGTTGCCTCGGAACTTCTCCGTTGATTATCACGGAAGATATCCGTCGGCCCCAAGGGACGCAGGTAATCGAGCCACACAAATCCTTTTAACAGGGATTCCTCTGGTTTTAATAACGACAGTGGGGTGGTGGCTCCTTTAGCGGAAGGCCACCACTTGAGCTTGGTGATCTGATCATTTTCGAAATCCATTGAAAGGTAGGCACTTTCCGATCGATTCAAACCAATAATGGAACTATCCTTCTCAACCACGTAGTAGAGTGATTCCGCGTTGCCCTCCACGAGTACGTGGTACAGCTTTCCTTCCCTGAAATAGGCGGTCATGTCTCTTCCGCTAAGCTGATTAAATTGTTTGTCTTCTCGTCGGTCCTGTATGCCCAGCGCGTAATCCTTCACGTGGGCTTTTTCGATGGTTGAATCGTTCAGGTATACATCGATTTCGTTCCCCAATATTTGGTTACTTTCGTTCCATATCACGGGGTCACCTCGCATATAAATCATTGAATCACGGGAGGAGTAATGGATAGAATCGCTCACTCCCTGTATATCGGATCGATAGAAGCGCACTTTATAGAAGGCTTTTATCTCTCGATAAATCGAGTCGGTTACCATTAATAGCGTATCACCATGCAGGTAGAGGCTGTCTTGCTGAGAATAATCGACCACGTAGGCCGAGTCAGTAGCAAGTCCATACTCCGTTTTTTCATTATAAAAGCCGTAGTTACCCCGGAGGATAGCTTTTCGCTCCTTATCTTCGAGAAACATGATACCATACACTTCTCCATCACCGTTCATCCGGTTATAATATATGGTATCCCCAATAAGTACCTTGGTGCCGTCGTTGCTGTACACCTCCGAACGATCCAATAGGCGCGAATCTTCGCTGATGGTATTATACCATCCTCGACTGGTGTGGATGTAACCGCTGTCGGACACGATGCGCGAGGGACCAAGAATATCGGCAATTTTCGATTCCGTGTTATACTTGAGCGTATCGGCAAAAATGGTGTAATCTTCGTTCACCAGTTTCACGCTGTCGCTAAAAAGTGCCTCCTTCGTGTCGGGCGCGTACTGACCCCAGTACGAAGTGAGTTCGTTTTCATCGTCAACCACCATTCCCCCGTCGAAATAGTAGCCTAAATTTTCTACCCGGTCGTAATCCAAGCTATCCGTAAAAAGCGTCATCGTCTGGTCTTCCATCCGTATATTCTCTCGTAAACGCGCCAATCGGGTGTTGCCGTCGTAATGGAGATAATCGCCATACACGAAGATGGTGTCACCCTGCTCCATCATCACGTTACTGAACGCCTCAAATGAGTTGGTTTGCTGATAGAGATAGGCACTATCGCAGTACATATACGCTCCCTCGTGATAAAAAACGACATCCCCCGTGAGGATTTCGGCATCAAGTCCCGGGCGTTTGCTCCACAATTCTGCCTGCTTCATCTCCACGATGCGAGTGACTCCCTCCGCGGGTGGATCATCGGTTTGCGGGGGTTGTTGAACCTTCGTGGAAGCCATAAAGACAAAAAGCACACTCAGAAGAAGTATGCTTTCTTGTAAACATCGCGTGATTCGTTTTTTCATTTCAGTGAAACAAAAATCGGTTACCTCAGCCAACCGTTATATTGAAATTCACAACTCCTCCAATCGGGATCAATACGCACGTACGTTTGTCCAATTTTCTTTTTCAACCATTCGTCGACCATCTCCTGCTGCCTGGCGTTTTCGGCCATCTGTTTAATGATCTGGTAATCGTTATTGATGTTCGCGCGGTGGCCTTCGTTTCTAGTAGTAATTTTCACCATCGCCGCCACCTCTCGCCCCTTGTCGTTGCGCATGATAAATGGCTCCGACACTTCTCCGGTTTTCATCTCTCCGGCAATTTTGGCAATATCTTGATTTAACTCGTTCAACGCGAACCGAGGAGTTCCGGCGTTCATACTACCCGCCGTTCCGTTCACCATTATTCCCATGTTATTGCGAGTTTCTTTATCGGCTGAAAGATAGGTTGCCGCATCGTCGAATGTAATTTTCTCTTCGAGAATTGCCGTCCGGATTGAGTCCAAGCGCACGAGCGCGGTATCCAGTGATTCTTTTGGAACTTTAGGCCTCAGGAGGATATGCCGAAAGTTGGCCATCTCTCCCCGTCGCTCGATCAGTTGAATAATGTGAAAACCATATTCGGTTTCCACGACATTTGATACTTTAGAGGGGTCGTTCAAAGCAAATGCTGCACTTGCAAATTCGGGAACGTAATTACTCGGGGGAGCAAATCCCATCTCTCCTCCCCGTATGGCCGAGGGATCTTCGGAATGGATAAGCGCTAAGGTAGAAAACTCCCGTTCGCCGCTCGTGATCTGTTCAGTAAATTCACGCAATTGGTCCTTTACTCGATCAATCTCTGCCAGGGGGATCTTAGGTTCCGCGGTAATTATTTGAACCTCCATTGTCGTGGGTATAAAAGGGAGGCTATCCTGCGCGAGGTTGTTATAAAACTTGCGGATCTCGGAAGGCGTAAGCTGTATGTCGCCAAAATGTTTCTGCTGAACCCCTTGAATCAGTTGCTGTTCGCGTATCTGAACCCGCACATCTTCACGAATAGCTGCAAGGTTTTTACCAAAGTACTCTTCGAGCCGCTCTATTGAGCCGATAGACGACACCATATTATTGATCTGGAACTCCAGCTCGCGGCTCACCTGTGATTCCTGCACTTCAATACTATCGAGTTTAGCCTGATCGAGAAAAAGCTTTTGAATGGCCAACTGTTCAGGAATGAAGCAGTAGGGATCCCCCTCGATACGCTGGTTTTGCATCAGGATATCTTTTCGATACTCTTCCACCTCCGATTTAAGGATAGCTTCGTCACCAACGACCCAGACTATCTCATCTATCACGTTATTTTGAGCTACCACATGTGGCACGGCCAACACCGAAAAGAAAAAAAATAATATCTTGAAGGAACGATTCATATAACAAATATCTGTTTAAGAATAAGAGGTGTAAAAGTAGTGATATTCCCCTTAACAGCCAAACCGATGGAGGGTTAAAAGTAGTTATTACACACGAAGGCACCCGCGTGGGTGCCTTCGAGAAAACAGTTCCTGTAAAATATTATCCTTCGATGGCCGCCTGTGCCGCTGCCAATCGCGCGATAGGCACCCGGAAAGGGGAGCAAGAAACGTAGTTTAATCCCACGGTATGGCAAAACTTCACCGAGGAAGGTTCTCCCCCGTGCTCTCCACATATACCGCACTTGAGTGTTGGCTGCACCTCTCGCCCTTTTTGCACCGCCATCCCTACAAGCTGTCCTACCCCGTTTTGATCAAGAACCGCAAACGGGTCTTGCTTGAGGATACCTTTATCGATATACATTGGCAGGAATTTAGCCACGTCATCGCGGCTATAGCCAAAGGTGAGCTGCGTGAGATCGTTTGTCCCGAAAGAGAAGAAGTCGGCTTCTTTGGCAATCTTGTGTGCCGTGAGCGATGCACGCGGAATCTCGATCATGGTACCGATCTTATACTCCACCGAATCGTTATTTTCAGCAAAAACTTGCTGGATCGTTTCTTCGATGATCTCTTTCTGCGCCTTAAACTCGTAAACGATACCGGTAAGTGGCACCATAATCTCGGGAAGTGCTGAAATCCCCTCCTTTTTCAATTCAAGAGCAGCCTCCATGATAGCCCGGGTCTGCATTTCGGTGATCTCGGGATAAAGGTTACCCAGTCGGCAACCCCGGAGCCCCAGCATGGGGTTCGACTCCATCAACCCTTCTACTCGTTCATGAATATCGTCGTACGATATCCCCATCACTTTCGCCATCTCCATCTGTCCCTTTTCGTCGTGAGGTACAAATTCATGCAGCGGCGGATCAAGAAGCCGTACCGTCACGGGCAGGCCATCCATCGCGCGAAAGATTCCAATGAAATCCTTTTTCTGCAATGGAAGTAGTTTCTCCAGCGCAACCCGGCGCCCCTCTTCATCCTTGGCAAGAATCATCTCGCGCATGGGCACGATTTTATCTTCTTCAAAAAACATGTGTTCTGTACGGCACAAACCGATTCCGGCAGCACCAAATTCGCGGGCTACCGTGGCATCGTTGGGAGTATCCGCGTTTGTTCTTACCTCCATACGCGCGTATTTATCGGTGATCTCCATCAATTCCGCGAAATCCGCGTCCAACTCCGCGTCTTGCGTGGAGAGTGCCCCCTCGTACACGCTTCCGGTGGAACCATCCAGGGAGATCCAATCTCCCTCGTTAATCACCCGACCGTTCACGGTCATCTTTCTCCCCCTGTAATCTATCACCAGGTTATTGGCAGCGGAGACGCAGCACTTGCCCATTCCTCTTGCCACCACCGCGGCGTGCGAAGTCATTCCCCCGCGAGCAGTAAGAATTCCCCGCGAAGAAGCCATCCCCCTAAGGTCTTCGGGCGAAGTCTCGATCCGGCACAGAATCACCTCTTTTCCTTCTTTGTGCCACTGTTCTGCCTCATCCGCATGGAATACTACTTGTCCCGCGGCGGCACCCGGCGATGCCGGCAACCCGGTGGTGATCGGCTTCACCCGTTGCAGCTCTTTTTCGTCGAACACGGGGTGCAACAATTCATCCAGTTTCTCGGGGTCGCAACGCATCAACGCGGTCTTCTCGTCGATACATCCTTGGTGCAACATATCGATCGCTATTTTCACCATCGCGGCACCCGTACGTTTCCCGCTCCGTGTTTGTAAAATCCAGAGCTTGCCATCCTGTATGGTAAACTCCAAATCCTGCATATCCTTAAAGTAATCCTCGAGTTTCTGTTGCACTTCAACAAGCTCGCGCGCGCAGACGGGAAGGACCTCTTCAAGCGACGGGAACTTCGCGGCCCGCTCATCTTCCGAAATGCCTTGTAGCTTGGCCCAACGTCGCGATCCTTCTAATGTAATTTGCTGCGGCGTGCGTACACCGGCCACCACGTCCTCCCCCTGGGCATCGATCAGGTATTCACCATTAAAAATATCTTCTCCGGTAGCCGCGTCGCGCGTGAATGCTACTCCCGTAGCCGATGTTTTACCCATGTTCCCGTATACCATGGCCTGCACGTTTACCGCGGTGCCCCACTCTTGCGGGAAATTATTCATTTTACGGTAGAGGATGGCGCGTTCATTCATCCAGCTATCGAAAACAGAACAAACAGCTCCCCATAATTGATCCCACGGGTTTACAGGAAATTCGCTTCCGGTTTTTTCTTTCACCGCGATCTTAAACCGTGCTACCAACTCTTTCAAATCGTCGGTAGTAAGATCGGCATCCGACTCGACCCCCTTCAACTCCTTCATCTCGTCCATGATCTCCTCGAATGGATCGATATCTTCTTTGCTCTTCGGCTTCATGCCTAGTACCACATCACCGTACATCTGCACGAAGCGACGGTAAGAGTCCCACGCGAAACGATCGTTGCCCGATTTTTTCGCGATCCCTTTTACGGCATCATCGTTCAATCCCAAATTTAACACGGTATCCATCATCCCCGGCATAGATACTCGTGCCCCGGAACGCACGGAAACAAGGCAAGGGTTTTCATCATCACCGAACTTAGTGCCGGTAAGTTGCTCTATTTGAGCAATTGCCTGCTCCACCTCGTTTTTCAAGGCATTAATCACGTACTCCCTACCCAGTTGGTTATACTCTGTACAGACCTCTGTGGTAATCGTAAATCCCGGGGGAACCGGCACCCCGATATGGTTCATTTCAGCGAGGTTCGCTCCTTTCCCGCCAAGCAGGTTTTTCATATCCACACGCCCTTCGGCGGTGCCGTTTCCAAAGGTGTAGACTCTTTTCTTCTCCATATTAATGATTCGTGATGATAAATTAAATAAAAAATCAGTTACTTATATCCCATTTAACTGGGCAAATATAGTAATTTATCATAAATTGAAAACTCTATGAAGAATATCTTTTCTCTATAACACGACAAAAAGGGAAAGCTTACGGAATTATTTGCTGTATCGTGTCGCCTGCTTGAGTTTCAAACCGATTCTCGTCATCGGTAGACTCTCCCTCCATCCTTATATCATACAGCTGGATATCAGGGGTTACATTTGTCTCTTTTTGCAGAAAAACAAATCCGTTCACACTCGAGAGGGTATCCTCCTCGATGTACTTCGAGGCATTTATCCGGTACTCCCTGTTTTCCGTGATTGGATAGTAGTGATAGAGGGTGGTATCTTTATAGGTTAGCGTGAGTAACGTCGACAAATGGGAGTTAAAAACCGGGGGGATACCGATTACATTAAATGCGAAATAAAATCGAGGGCCATCCAGTTCAGACGAGATATAGGTGGAGTCTAAATAAAAGCGAAACCCATTTCGCGCACCGGGTGCTGCAAAAGAGTAATGAGGCGGGATATAAGAACCGGAGTAGGCATACGGATCGTAAACCGGCGGTGGGGTTTGTTGTGCCAGCCGGGCATCAATCTCTTCTCGGTCTCTCTTTAGGCGCGCCTTCACCGAGTCGTTCATCCTTAAATAGATGTCGATCCGATCGGAATACCATGACAAAGAGGTATCCCATTGTGCCGATGTTACATCGTGCGCCCTGAAAACCTGATGGATATAGGCCTCTTTTTTATCGGGAGAATTAAAGTTCTGGTAATCGTTTTCCATGAGGGCTTCTGCCACGTATACATCGTACATCAGCCTCTCCATTTTTTTCCTGTTCAGCACTTCCCTGGGGCGGTTTTGACAAGAGGCAATCAATATGCTCGCGACCATGAGCATCAAGATATATACAACCCGTTTATATTTCACTCGCGTTGCTATTTGCTTTTGCAATTTGTTCTTTCTTGAGTTTTTCACGCTCCCTTTTCGATAGAAGTGAGTAAGAGAAAGTTTTTCGATAAAAAAGTAAAAGTAGAATAACCCCTACCGTGATGGCAGAATCGGCAACATTAAAAATAAAGCGGAAAAAAAGAAACTCATCTCCTCCCACGAATGGCACCCAGTCTGGAAATGTACCACTGAACAGGGGAAAGTAGAGCATGTCGACCACCTTCCCGTGCAGCAGTGACGCGTATCCTTCTCCCCACGGTACAAAAGAAGCCACGTGCCCAGGGTAGCTAGCCTCGAAGATCACGCCGTTAAAAACACTGTCCAGGATATTTCCCGAAGCCCCGGCGAGAATCAACGACACGCAAGCAATAAAGCCCGCCTTATAGTTTTGTTGAATCAGCCTGAAAATATAGTAACCTATAAACATTACCGCGACAATCCGGAAGAGCGATAAAAACAGTTTCCTCCCGGTTTCAATACCAAACGCCATTCCATTATTTTCCACGAAATATATTTTAAACCAATCGGTAACGTGGATGGTGTCGTAGAGGCCCATGTGCGTTTTGACCCAGATCTTGGAAAGCTGATCGACAAGCAGCAATGCCACAACAACCGCTATGGCAAGTATCATTTTACTTTTTTTGCTCTTCATAAGAAAAACCTCGAGATTTTTTATCGATTTCTTATCTCTTTTTCTTCGATTTTGCTTCGATACTTAGCGTAGCGTGTGGCACAGCACGTAGCCGCTCTTTGGGAATCAGCTTGCCCGTTTCACGGCAAACGCCATAGGTGCCGTTTTCGATACGCACCAGCGCTGCCTGCAAGTTCTGGATAAACTTCATCTGCCGTTGGGCCAGCCTTCCCGCCTCTTCTTTCGAAAGCGTAGAGGCACCCTCTTCCAGCACTTTGTAGGTAGGAGAGGTGTCAATTGTATCATTACCGTCGGTATTGGTTACTGCAGCACGATAATTCTCGTACTCCTGACGGGCTACTTGCAATTTCTCATTGATAATTGCACGGAATTCTTCTAATTCCACGTCTGAATATCTAGTTTTTTCGCTCATATAAATAAATATTTATCGGCTGTGTCACTTCTGGAATCAGAGTCAATTAACAACAATCCGAGTTTGAACACATTATACTATTCACTAAAATTTGACCCTTTTTTGCCGCGTCAACAGGGTTGTCCCGACGACCGACGGTCAGCTGTAGGCTCCGTTGTCAAATTCCTCGCGCAAAGATACATATAAAACAGATAATTCTCAATAGTTTTTATGTATCGCGAGTGTCAACGTGTGGTCGTTAATTTCGATTTCATCTTCCAGTGCCTCCTTCACGATGGTCACCTCGTCGGCCAGCACTTGGTTTTTGATGTATTCCACGTTCGCCTCCACCGCTTCGTCGATTACCGGATTGGAGGTAATCTTAACCACGATTCGGTCCGTGATTTCAAAACCTTTCGTCTTACGCGCGTTTTGTATCCGGTTCACCAGCTCCCGGGCAATTCCCTCTTTGAGGAGCTCATCGGTTAGCGTGATATCGAGTGCCACGGTAATTCGTCCCTCGTTTCCAACCAGCCATCCCGGCACATCTTCCGACAATATCTCCACGTCGTCGAGCGTGATCACCGCCTCTTGCCCATCCACCATCAAGGTAAACGAGCCCTCCTTTTCGAGCTGCTGTATATCACTGCCCTCCATCTTCTGGATAACCACAGCGAGTCGTTTCATTATTTTTCCATACCGGGGCCCTAATTTTTTAAAGTCCGGTTTCACCCGTTTCACCAGCATCTCGTTGGTTGAATCCACGAACACCATCTCTTTGACGTTGACTTCGCTTAAAATCAACTGCTCCACCGCTTGGATGGTCTTTTTCTGCGCATCATCCATCACGGGGATCATCATCCTTGAAAGCGGCTGTCTTACTTTGATGTTGACCTTGCGGCGCAACGAAAGCACGATCGACGAGGCGGCTTGCGCCACGTACATCTGTTCCTCCAGTTGCTTATCGATCATCACCCCATCCCATTTGGGGAAGTCGGTCAGGTGTACCGACTCCCGTTTATCATCCCTCGACACCGATACCAGGTCGAGGTACAACCGATCGGCATAAAAGGGCGAAATCGGGGCCATTAACTTCGCCACGGTAGTCAGGCATTGGTAAAGGGTTTGAAAAGCGGACAATTTATCGTCGGTCATCTCCCCACCCCAAAAACGCTTGCGGTTTAACCGGACATACCAGTTGCTAAGCTGATCGTTCAAAAAGTCAGCAATCGCGCGGCCTGCTTTCGTGGGTTCGTACGCCTCATACCCCTCGTCCACCTCCTTAATCAAGGAGTTAAGCATCGAAATAATCCATCGATCGATCTCGGGACGCTGCTCGATAGGGATTTGAGGGTATTGATTCCTGAAATCATCCACGTTGGCGTACAGCACGAAAAAGGAGTAGGTGTTATACACCGTCCCGAAAAACTTACGCCGTACCTCTTCCACTCCCTCGATATCGAACTTGAGATTATCCCACGGCGACGCGTTGGTAATCATGTACCAGCGTAACGGATCGGAACCATGCTTTTCGATGGTCTGGAAAGGATCCACCGCGTTTCCTAACCGTTTCGACATCTTGTTGCCGTTCTTATCGAGCACCAACCCGTTCGAAACCACGTTCTTGAAAGCAACGCTCCCCTTCACCATAGCGGCTATGGCATGAAGCGTGTAGAACCACCCGCGGGTCTGATCTACCCCCTCCGCGATAAAATCGGCCGGGAACACTTTTCGGAACTTCTCTTCCGAGATGTGTGGGTAAAACACTTGAGCAAACGGCATCGCTCCACTATCGAACCACACATCGATAAGGTCGAGCTCGCGACGCATTGGCTTGCCACTATCCGACACCAGCACGATATCGTCCACGTAGGGGCGATGGAGGTCGATTTTGTCATATTCCAGCTCTTTATAGTCGCTCAAGCTCACATCTTTCCACGGGAGTTTTTCCATTACCCCCGCGTCGAGTGCTTTTTGCATCTCCTCGTACAACTCTTTCACGGAGCCGATGCATTTCTCTTCTTTCCCATCTTCGGTGCGCCAAATTGGCAGGGGTGTGCCCCAGTAGCGGCTCCGGCTCAGGTTCCAATCCTGTAAGTTCTCCAGCCATTTACCGAAGCGGCCGGTTCCCGTAGATTTTGGTTTCCAATTAATTGTATTGTTGAGCGCGATCATCTTATCACGGCAAGCGGTTGCACGAACAAACCAGCTATCCAACGGGTAGTAAAGTACCGGCTTATCGGTGCGCCAACAATGCGGATAGCTGTGCACGTGTTTCTCGATACGGAACGCCCGATTTTGGAACTTCAGCATCACCGACAGGTCAACGTCGAGCGTGGCATCCGCCGCCGTTAACGAGTCGTCATACTCGTTTTTCACGTACCGCCCCGCGTACTCGCCGTAGAGTTCCACGTTCACGTAATCCCGCACGAACGTCGGGTCGAGGTCTTCCACCCGAAAAAATTTCCCCGTTAAATCCACCATGGGACGAACGTTCCCCTCCTTATCGGTCAGCGTGAGCCCGGGCACATCATTCTCTTTCCCTATCTTGGCGTCGTCGGCCCCAAACGTGGGAGCTGTATGAACAATACCGGTACCATCTTCGGTGGTCACGAAATCGCCGGTAACCACCTTGAACGCGTTGTCGGAGGTTTTTACCCAGGGGATAAGCTGCTCGTAGCGTATTCCCGCGAGCTCTTCGCCCCTCCACACCTTGTCGATTACGCGGTATGGAATATTTTTATCGCCTGCCCTGTATTCTTCGATCTTCTGCTCTTCATTTTTCGGGGAGAAGTAGACGTTCAACAAATTTTTCGCGAGTACTACCGTCATCGGTTTCCCCGTGTATTGATTATAGGTTTGCACCGCCACGTATTCGATTTTGGGGCCTACCGTCAAGAGCACGTTCGACGGCAGCGTCCAAGGCGTGGTGGTCCATGCCAAGAAAAAGGGTTCCCCAAACTCGGCCCACTCCGGAAGCGGATCCTTGATCAGAAATTGAGCCGTACAGCTCGTATCTCTCACGTCGCGATAGCACCCGGGCTGGTTAAGCTCGTGCGTGCTTAGGCCGGTGCCCGCGGCGGGTGAATAGGGTTGTATAGTGTATCCCTTGTACAGGTACCCGTTGCTGTAGAGCTCTTTCAAGAGAAACCAGAGCGTCTCGATATATCGATTGTCATAGGTAATATAGGGATCGCTCATATCTACCCAATACCCCATTTTACGCGTGAGATCTTCCCACTCTCGCGTGTATTTCATCACCTCGGCACGGCAAGCTTCGTTGTACTCTTCCACCGAAATTTTTTCACCAATATCCTCTTTGGTGATACCGAGTGTTTTTTCCACGCCCAGTTCTACCGGCAGCCCGTGGGTATCCCAGCCCGCTTTACGGTGTACCAGGAATCCCTTCATGGTCTTGTAGCGACAAAAAATATCTTTAATAGAGCGTGCGATCACATGGTGGATACCCGGCATACCATTCGCCGAAGGAGGCCCCTCGTAAAACACGAACGACGGCTTTCCCTCCCGTATCTCCAAACTTCGTTTGAAAACAGCTTTCTCATCCCACTCTTTCAACATCTCTTTATTGATTGCCGAGAGGTCTAAATTATTATATTCCGGAAACTTCCTGCTCATCTGCAATGATTTTAAACCTAATAGAAATTAATTTGCAAAGGTAGCAATAAATTAAGAAACGCCGATTGCCGATCAACTAGTTTTGTCCGTTTCACGGGAATAATGTAATTTTGACCATCGTAATAGAAAAAAGAACACGATAACAATATTCGGTAAAAAATGAAACGGACTCTTTTACAAATATGCCTTATCATGGCAACAATGACCGCCTTATCAGCACAAGAAAAAGAAATCACTACCCTACGGGTTGCCTCGTATAACTTGCGAATGGATACCTCATCCGACGGGCTGAACGCTTGGCCCCATCGAAAAGAGATGGTTAAAGGGTTGATCCGGTTTCACGACCTGGACATTATTGGCACCCAAGAAGGGTTTAAGCACCAGCTCGACGATATTCTCGAGTTGGAGGACTACGAGTACACGG
>JAAYTC010000017.1 GCA_012518155.1 Bacteroidales bacterium
CAATAGACGCGAATCCTTACGTCAAACAAAAGTTGGGAATCCAGTAAAAGAGTCCCAGATGAAAGCGGGTGCTATTGGTCTGTTCGACTCCGGGTATGGCGGGCTCACGGTCTTATCCGAGATAAAAACATTGATGCCGCGGTATGATTTCATCTATTTGGGCGACAATGCACGGGCACCGTATGGCAACCGTTCTTTCGAACGAGTACACGAGTTCACACTCCAGGCCGTGGAATGGCTATTCTCAAAAGGGTGCCATCTGGTCATACTGGCGTGCAACACGGCTTCTGCAAAAGCGTTGCGAAGCATCCAACAAATAGATCTACCGAAGTTAGACCCCGAACGAAGGGTGCTGGGAGTTATACGCCCTACAGCAGAACAGATTATTCACCATACGCGGAGCGGTCACGTTGGGATCTTAGGGACAGAAGGCACCATTCAGTCGCGCTCCTACGAGATGGAGATCGGAAAGCTCCACCCGGGGTTAACCGTATCGGGAGAAGCCTGCCCCATGTGGGTACCCTTGGTAGAAAACCGGGAATTTGACAAAGCAGGTGCCGATTACTTTGTAGAACAACACATCCATCGCCTCCTCGAACGTGACCCTCAAATTGACGCGATTATTTTGGGTTGCACGCACTATCCCCTTCTCTTGGATAAGATCCGTCAACACCTACCGCAAGGGATACACGCGATTCCTCAAGGAAGGCAAGTGGCCGAGAGCCTCCTCGATTATCTTTACCGCCATCCGGAGATGGAATCCAAATGTACTAAAGGTGGAATCGTACGTTATTTCACCACCGATGCCCCGGAAAAATTTAATCAAATGGCTTCGCTCTTTTTAAACGAGCCTATCACCGCGCAAAAAGCAACACTTGAACGAATAAAATGAATTGGTTCGATATTGTAATAACTCTCCTGCTGTTAGTAGCTTTCATAAGCGGCTACCGGAAGGGGCTAATCATGCAGCTGGTGGGACTCGCCACGATCGTACTGGCAGCTATTTTTGGGGGTAAACTGGCGGCAAACATCCTGCCGGAGCTCAATCGGATCATCAACTTCACACCCGATGTAGCGAGAGTGATCTCTTTCGTGCTTGCATTCGCGTTGATTGCCGTGGGTATCTCTCTGATAGGACGATTACTACAGCGCTTTATCGACGTGGTTTTTCTTAGTTTTATAAATCGTCTCGTGGGAGCTGTATTAGCAGTAGGGACTATGATGGTGTTTTTGAGCGTTATACTCAATCTGGTATTGATGCTCGATAAGGGTGAAGTAGCCATCACACCGGAAACCAAAAAAGAATCCTTTTTCTTTCCCCGCGTGGAAGCGGTTGTACCGGCTATAGTACCCTATTTGAACCAAGAATTCTGGGATGAATACATTCCTGAAAAATACCGAGAAGAGATCGAAGGGAAGTCGGACAGTATCCTTCAATCGTTACCCACCGGTAATACCATTGATTCGCTCTTTCAACAACGACATTTTAACGTAGATTAATGCTGAAATACATTCACAAAGAGGGTAAGGCTCCTCTTATCAAGATTCTTAGTGTGTTATTGGTGATCAATATCACCCTGTTTTTTTGTCTACCCGACACGTTATTTACGGTCATTGTTTTCGGAATATCACTCGTGCTGTTCGCGATGGCACTCAATTTTTACAAGAGGCCTCATCGCGTGTACAAAGGCGATCTTCACGGGTTGGTGAATGCACCTACCGACGGTAAAGTAGTCGTGATCGAGAAGGTATTCGAAAAGGAGTTTTTTAATGAAGAACGTATCCAAGTATCTATTTTTATGTCGTTTTTCAATGCCCACTCCAACTGGGTACCGGTCAGCGGGAAAATCACGCACCTCTCCCACGTGGAAGGGAACTTCCGGGCTGCTTACCTCCCAAAATCGAGTCATGAGAACGAGCACACCAATATCGTGATCGAGACGCCCGAGCACGGTACGATATTAACAAAACAGATCGCGGGAGCCGTCGCCAGGAGGATTATCACCTACGTTGAAAAAGAGGAAGAGGTTCATATTGGCTCCCCGTTAGGGTTTATCAAGCTGGGATCACGAATGGATATTTATCTACCGGTCGACAGTGAAATACTGGTCGACTTAGGCGAAGAAGTACGTGCCAACGTCACTTTCCTCGCACGTCTATCGCAAGTAAAAAGATAAAACAAGATGCGAAAACATATTCCCAACCTACTCACGTTACTCAATCTCCTTTCGGGGTGTATTGCCATCACGCTCGCTTTTGACGGTAACTTCATGGGTGCCGTAGCGTGGGTGTTCGCGGCGGCACTGCTCGACTTCCTGGATGGGATGGCAGCACGGCTGCTGAACGCGTATTCCCCCTTGGGAAAGGAGTTGGATTCACTGGCAGACGTGGTGAGCTTCGGGGTAGCTCCCGCGGTAGCATTGTTTATCTTGCTAAGCAATTACACGTTGCTCCCGGGGTTCGCGGAACCGCTACGCCATGTTATCCCCTATCTTGCCTTTTTAATCCCGCTATTTTCAGCTTACCGACTTGCCAACTTCAATATCGACGAGCGACAAACAACGTCGTTCCGAGGGCTCCCCACTCCCGCGAGTGGCCTCTTCTGGATTAGCTACTGCTATGGAGTTTACACGGAAATAGTAAACAACGAATGGTTATTTTACCTCACCCTCGGCCTGCTCTTTCTCTTGTCGCCCCTCATGATAGCCAATATACCCATGTTCTCATTGAAGATAAAGAACCCGCGGTGGAAAGGCAATGAACGACAAGCCCTGCTCGCTGTACTAATGATCGCTTTCGTCGCGCTATGGGGTGTGATCGGCATTGCCGCGGGCATCATTGCCTATATCCTTCTATCACTTATTCCTTATTCAGAGAAGCCACAGCATACACCGTCACGATAAACTAAAAAAGAGACTCCACGCGATCACCGCTGGACTTGCCCCTTTCACAAGACAAGCGGTCCAGAGGCGATATAAAGAACGGGGCATTCGTTAAATTATTTAAAGCTGTTGGATAAAATCTATTGAATCATTGTATCTTTACTTTTCAAACAAACAGTTAGTGCTTATGGGTTTTCTCTTTAAATTTCTCTTATTCTTTATCGCGATTTATCTTCTGTTAAAGGCAGTGGGTGCTTGGCTACTTGGTAAACGAGGCAGGCAGAACGCATCCCAAAGGCCTCACTACCGTCAAACGCGGCGTGAGCAGCCCAAACAGCCCGAGAAGCAAACAGATCGCATCATCGATTACCAACGAAAAACATTTGAATCCAGCGAGGTGGAAGATGCTGATTTCATAGAAATAAAGAAAAAATGAACCGCCTTTTAGGGATGTAAATTTCATAATCGTATTTAGTTTCACTATTTTTGCAGTAAATGGCCGGTTAGGTCTTTTTAGGAAAATCATTCACATCATATAATAAACACATGACAGATATTTTTGATAGGCTGAAAAGTGCCGCTGGACCGCTTGAGCAATACCGCCAGAAAGCGGAAGGCTATTTTATGTTTCCCGAGCTGGAAGGTGAGATCGGCCCACGTATGAAGTTTTTAGGCAGAGAGGTGATCACTTGGAGTTTGAACAATTATTTAGGTCTGGCTAATCACCCGGAGGTGCGTGAGGCTGATGCTAAGGCAGCGGCCGACTGGGGCATGGCCTACCCTATGGGTGCCCGGATGATGTCGGGACAAACTAAATACCATAAGGAGTTGGAAGAAAAGCTCGCCCGTTTCGAGAAGAAAGAGGCCGCTTACCTGTTAAATTATGGCTATCAAGGGATGGTATCAATCATCGATTCACTCACGTCACGGAACGATGTGATCGTCTACGACTCCGAGTCACACGCCTGCATCATGGACGGTATCTTCCTTCACAAGGCCAAAGGGGGGAAGAGCTACGTGTTTCCTCATAACGATATGGAACGGTGCGACAAAATGTTAGGGTTCGCCACCCGTAAAGCCGAAGAAACGGGCGGGGGTATCCTGCTGATTACCGAAGGAGTATTCGGTATGTCGGGCGACCTGGGCGACCTCCCCGGTATCATTAAGCTACGCGAAAAGTACAATTTCCGATTGATGATTGATGACGCACACGGGTTTGGCACGATGGGCGATACCGGCGCGGGAGCCAGCGAGCATTTCGGGCTGATGGATGAAGTGGATATCTACTTTGCCACCTTTGCCAAGTCGATGGCAGGAATAGGCGCGTTTGTCGCCTCTGATAAAGCGATCGTTGACTCGCTTAAATACAA
>JAAYTC010000103.1 GCA_012518155.1 Bacteroidales bacterium
TGAATTCAAGGATTTCATTCCGCATATTTGATATAATATACGGAATATGGATAAAAATAATTCCTTTTTCACGTTCTTTTCCGCGGGAAAATGAAAAAAGGCTGCCACGGCATTTTTAGTGCAAATTTAAAAATAATAACCGATGCTCAGGTAGGGATGAAACCGCTTGGAGAGGCCGGAGTAACCTAATTCCGCACGGATAGGCCCGACGATGGAGAGGTAAGAGTAACCAATGTTGCCCCCCCAGAACGACTCACCCTCGATGAGCGTATGCAGGTGATCGTTGTGCAGCGTGAAGTTCACGTTCCCGTAGAGGTAATTATTGGGTGTAAAGTTATAGTGAATGCCCGTGTCGGCAGAGGCCACCATATTATCCAGCATCTCCATCCCCACCGACCCTTGAAGGGCGATCTGTTGCGGCAGGTAGTGCCCGTCGATGCGACCGCCCACGAAGTTGCGGTAGATATTGGGGGCTTGGTCGCTCATCACGTAGCGTGCCGAGATCTTAGGCGTTACGTACACTTTATCGGCCAATCGCACGGGCCGGAACGCGTTCATACGCAACACGCTCAAGGGACGGTCGTTTTTCAACTGCACGAAATTGTCGGTATGCAGCGAGTATTGAAACGAAAAATAACGCCCCGATGAAGGGAAGTAGGTATCGTCCAAATCGTCGTACACTCCGTTAAAGGTGTAGTTGATATAAAACTGATCTTCTACCTCGGTGGTGTTGGGGTTGTAAATGCTCTGCAGCGGGTTAGAGAAATTGAAGTTCTGAAAACCGGCACCCAAATGAAGCTTCACGTTGCCGAAATAGAATTCAGAGAAGTTCAGGGTGAGTGCGTTGCGGATGACCTGCGCGTTGTACGACAAACTGCCTCGTTGATAGATATGCAGGTCGTTTCGCCCGATCATGTAATTGATTCCCCCCTTGTAGAAGAGCCCGCTGTTGATGGAATAGTCGACCATCAGGTAGGGATCGCGGCTCAGGCGAGTAGTGATATCGAACATGGACTGGAGCGAGCTATTCAGACGGATGGTGGTGTTGGCATAAATGGCCGCCATATCCTTGCTGTCGAAATGAATACCCAGGTTGAGCGTGTTGGCCTGCTTGGGTTCCACCGAAAACACGAGATCGAACGGCTGCTCCCCGTCCAATCGGTAATAAACACGCGAGAAAAGGTCGCTCCCGTAAATCCGGGCCGTCATCGCGTCCAGCTGTCGGCGAGTTACCTTGTTATCTTTCAACGAAACCCAGCCGAGTACTAACTTCTCCTCTCTCGGCGAAACGCCCTCTACGCGAATATCTCGTATGATCAACGTATCCACATCAATATAAGGATTCTTTTTCCTGTATTCTTGGCTCGGCTCATCTGCCATTCCGAGCGATTTTTTTATCTCGATCAACTCGTCCCACTTCTCCATGGTCGCCTTCCTCCCCCTGGAGATGATGGAATCGATGGCCTGTTGTTGAAAATCCATCGCCCCGTAAGGATACAGGTCGGGCATGATCAGCAGGTCGGCCTCTTTTATATTTTGCTCCCTCTTGTGGTTTCCTATGAAGTTCCATATCTGTTCGGTCACTTCGGTGATGCTCCCCTGTGCCTTCTCGATGGCTTTTTCGTCGGGTGGGAAGACCACACCGATCACGATATCCGCGCCCATCTCTCGGGCCACGTCCACCGGAAAATTGTTGATAATTCCCCCGTCGATGAGTAGCGTGCTATCCAACTCCACAGGAGTAAACATGCCAGGGATGGCCATACTGGCCCGCATCGCCGTGGGCAGCACTCCTTCGCGAAATACCACCTCTTCGCCCGTGCGCACGTCGGCCGCCACGCAAGCGAAGGGGATCGGCAAGTCGTCGAAATTCATCTCGTGCTGATACCCGATGGTCATATTCAGGAAAAGACTGTAGATATTCTGTCCCGCGTACACGCCCGGGGGTAGGCTCACTCGCCCGCTTCGCTCTTTTATCTTCAGCTGGTAGGGCAACGAAACCAAATGGCTCTTTCTATCTCCACGCCGGGTAGCA
>JAAYTC010000104.1 GCA_012518155.1 Bacteroidales bacterium
GAAAATCGGGAGGTTCGGTTCAGCACCGTTTGCAGGATATTTCGCGTGAGGTACTGCACGATGAATACCAGTAACACCAGCACCACGGTGAGAAGGATAAGGTTTAGGAAATTGACCCAGTTTTCAGGGATACCGAAACCGCTTAATAATCGGAACGACCATTCGCTGATGGCACTGGTTGATCTCGAAATCTGTTGAATATTCTCTTCATTCATACGGTTATATTCTTCTTCAAATGTTAATTTGCAAACAAGAATACAAAGATATAATTTTTAACGAATCATGCCAAACCGCATTTTTTCGATTCAAACACCTCACGTTTCACGGATTCATTGTATATTTGTCCTGTCTTGCACCCCGGGATACTCCGTAGGTGCAACAAAGGAACTTCTAACGATAAGAAAGATTGTAAATATGGGAAAAGTACTGATCATTGGTGCCGGTGGCGTGGGAACGGTGGTAGCCAATAAAGTGGCGCAAAACAACGACGTTTTTACGGATATCATGCTCGCGAGCCGCACGAAGAGCAAGTGTGACGCGATTGCTGAAGATGTAAAAAAACGTATAGGCGTAGCCATCAAAACAGCAAAAGTAGACGCGGATAACGTGCCCGAACTCGTGGCTCTTATGAACGAGTTTAATCCGGAGATCGTGATCAACGTTGCGCTGCCTTACCAGGACCTGACCATCATGGATGCCTGCTTGGAACGCGGGGTACACTACTTAGACACGGCCAATTACGAGCCGAAGGACGAGGCCAAGTTCGAATACAAATGGCAGTGGGCTTATCACGACCGCTTCAAAGAAGCGGGATTGACGGCTATCCTCGGTTGCGGTTTTGACCCGGGGGTAACCAGTATTTTCACCGCGTACGCGGCCAAACATCATTTCGACGAAATTCACTACCTCGACATCGTGGATTGTAACGCGGGTGATCACGGCAAAGCGTTCGCGACCAACTTCAATCCGGAGATAAATATCCGGGAAGTGACCCAGAAAGGAAAGTATTGGGAAAACGGGGAATGGGTAGAGACTGAACCGCACGAGATTCATAAGCCGCTGACTTATCCCGGGATCGGCCCCAAAGAGTCTTATTTGATCTATCACGAAGAACTGGAATCGCTCGTGAAAAACTTCCCTACCCTTAAACGTGCTCGTTTTTGGATGACTTTTGGGGAAGAGTATCTCACGCATTTACGGGTAATCCAGAACATCGGCATGGCACGGATCGACGAAGTGGAGTATAATGGCCAAAAGATCGTACCCATACAATTCCTGAAAGCAGTGCTACCCGATCCGGGCGACTTGGGAGAAAATTACACCGGTGAGACCTCGATCGGATGCCGCATTCGGGGTATCAAGGATGGAAAAGAACGGACGTATTATATTTATAATAACTGTAGCCACGAGGCAGCTTTCAAGGAGACCGGGGCACAGGGCGTGAGTTACACCACCGGCGTACCGGCTACCATTGGAGCGATGATGTTTTTACAGGGTATCTGGAAGAAGCCGGGCGTATTCAATGTCGAGGAGTTCGATCCCGACCCATTTATGGAGCAGTTGAACAGGCAGGGACTCCCTTGGCATGAACTGTTCGATATAGACTTGGAGTTTTAATCCGGTCGCCTATGCAATCAAAATTTTCACGCGGATGAAACCAAAAAGTTTAGTCAACATTGGCGATTATGGCCGCGACGATATTTTTCGTATCCTGGAGAGCGCGGCACGGTTCAAGCAAGAATCGGATCGCGATCTCTTACGAGGAAAGGTATGTGCCACGCTCTTTTTCGAGCCATCAACCCGTACTCGCCTCAGCTTCGAAACGGCAGTGAGCCGATTGAGCGGGCGTATCATCGGATTCTCGGATTCCGCGACCAGTAGCGCGGCCAAGGGCGAGTCACTCAAAGACACCATCGTGATGGTAAGCAATTACGCCGACCTGATCGTCATGCGACATCACCTCGAAGGGTCGGCACGCTACGCCTCGGAGATTTCTACCGTACCGGTGATCAACGCGGGGGACGGTTCCAATCAACATCCCACCCAAACGATGCTGGACCTTTTCACGATATATGAAACCCAAGGTAGTTTGGAAAATCTCACCATTACTGTCGTGGGTGACCTGAAGTATGGACGAACGGTACACTCGCTTATCCAAGGAATGTCATATTTCAATCCCACGTTTAATTTCGTGGCCCCGGAAGAGTTGCACATTCCCGATAAATACAAGCTTTTCTGCGATAAACGAAACATACCCTACCGGGAGTTCACCGACTTTGCACCGGAGGCGATTAATAGTGCCGATATCCTTTACATGACGAGGGTGCAAAAAGAACGGTTTACCGATTTGATGGAGTATGAGAAAGTAAAGAACGTGTATATCTTACGCGACCGAATGCTGGCCAACTCTAAGGAGAACCTGAAAGTACTCCACCCGCTTCCCCGGGTGAATGAAGTGAATCAAGATGTGGACGCGAATCCTAAAGCTTACTATTTCGAGCAGGCTAAAAATGGCATGTATACCCGGCAAGCTATCATTTGCGACCTGATGGGAGTTGAGTCTTAATGTAACAATAATAGTTGATGCTGTATGGGAAAAGAATTGCAAGTGGCTGCCCTCGAAAATGGAACCGCCATTGATCATATACCTACCGCCGCTGTCTTTAAAGTGGTATCGCTGTTGAAGCTTCAGAAGTTGGACAACCGGATCACGATCGGGAACAACCTGAAAAGCAAAAAAATGGGCAGTAAAGGAATCATCAAGGTGTCGGACAAGTTTTTCCGGGAAGATGAACTCAACCGGATTGCATTGGTAGCTCCCAACGTGAACCTCAACATAATCCGGGATTTTGAGGTAGCAGAGAAGAAGAAAGTGGTTCTACCCGACGAAATCGTGGAGATCATGAAGTGCAATAATCCCAAGTGCGTTACCAATAACGAGCCGATGAAGACTCGGTTTCACGTGATTGATAAAGAGAAGGTGGAGTTACAGTGCCACTATTGCGAACTGAAAATAAAAAAAGAAGAGGTAGAGCTTAAATAAGAGAGAGCGTTTAAAAAGAGATTGTTTTAGTACTATATACGTAATTAAGGAGAAGTGAATTATGCCCCTGAATTTACCAGATAATTTACCGGCAGTAGAGTTATTAAAAAAGGAACAGATTTTCGTGATGGACGACCTGCGCGCATCCACGCAAGATATTCGTCCCTTGAAGATACTTATTCTCAACCTGATGCCGCTTAAAATAACCACCGAAACCGATTTAATCCGGTTACTTTCCAACTCGCCCTTGCAAATCGAGATTGAGTTTCTAGGACTCTCCAGTCATACGCCCAAGAACACACCGGTAGAACATCTGATGATGTTTTACACCAATTTCTCACGCGTGAAAGATACATTTTACGACGGCATGATTATTACAGGGGCACCCGTGGAGATGCTCCCTTTCCGGGATGTTACGTATTGGGATGAACTCACGGAAATATTCGACTGGGCACGTACGCACGTCACATCTACCTTTTACATCTGCTGGGGTGCTCAAGCTGCCCTGCACCATTTTTACGGTATCAACAAGTACCCGCTAGACAAAAAGCTATTCGGCGTATTCCGCCATACCCTGAACGATCCTGCATTTCCACTTTTCAGGGGATTCGATGAAGCGTTCTATGCCCCTCACAGCCGTCACACGACCATACTAGCCGAAGAGATCTCGAAATGCCCGGAGTTAGCCATTCTCTCCGAGTCGGATGAGGCAGGGGTTTATATCGTCGCTTCCCGAGGTGGGCGTGAATTTTACGTGACCGGCCATTCAGAGTACGCCCCTCTCACGCTTCACAACGAATATACTCGAGATATGGAAAAAGGGATGGAATCCGTGGAGCCCCCCCTTAACTACTACCGGAACAACGATCCGGGACAACCGCCCCTCGTCCAGTGGCGATCGCACGCGAACCTACTCTATATAAACTGGTTACACTACTTCGTATACCAAGCCACTCCTTACAAAATAGAAGAGATAGAGAAGCTACGGGATCTGTAAGAACAATCGGGTTTATTGTAATTCTACCGCACTGGCAAACTTCAAGCAGACCGGCTGACTGATCAAGATATCTTGGTGGGTATCGGCTAACGAGCCGGTTTCAATATCTCTCCGGAAGACCTGAATTTTGTTATCATCCCTGCTCGCGACCAGTAAAAACTTACCATTCGGCGTGATCACGAAATTTCGTGGATGCCGTGCCGTGGGCTGGTACCCCACCCGGGAAAGAGTCCCCTCATCGGGATCAACAGAGAAAATCGCGATCCCATCGTTCTCAAGCCTATTGGAAGCATAAAGGAAACGCCCATCGGGTGACACATGGATATCGGCACTGCCCCGGGCACCCACGGTATCTGCGGCAATTACCTGTTTTTGCTCTAAATCGCCAAAGTGGTAATCATACACGATCACCTGGCCCGATAGCTCACCCAAAACGTAAAGAAACCTGCCTCCATCCGGGTGAAAAGCAAAATGACGAGGCCCTGTCCCTGGCGGCGTCAGCCATTCTTCGAGGCTACTTTCATGAATAGGGGGCTGCCCCTCGAAGGGAGAATCGTTTACCGTGAACCTGTACAGCTTATCAGTGCCAAGATCGGCAGCAAACAAAAACTGCCCATCCGGCGCGTACTTCACCGAATGTAAATGGGGACTTTCCTGGCGAGACGAATCGGGACCTGCCCCACTAAAAACCATTACGGATGTCCCCGGTGCCAACCCACCATCTTCATTCACTTGCATGGAAGAGATGCTTCCACCCCCGTAATTCGCGGTGTGCACGTTCCGTCCTTTGCGGTCGATGGTAATATAACAAGGACCCACGCTATTCACGGGACGTGTATTCAGTGGATTTAATCTTCCATTTCGTTTATCCAACGCGAAGGCGTGTACCGCGCTGTTCTTCCTGTTTTCCTCGCTTACCGCGTAAACAAATCGCTCGTCCCTGCTCAGGGTAAGGTACGAAGGGTTATCCACTTCCACCATACTTACCGAATCGCCGAGGCCTGAATCGGTGCTAAAACGATAGAGATAAACGCCTTCACTTCCACCTTTCGACGTGTAGGTGCCAATTAATAAAAACATCTCCCCTCCCTCGACGTCCATGTCAGTGAGAGCAATTTCGGAGGTATCGCGGGCACCACTCCGTTCTGATTGATTTCCCACACACGAACAAAGCACGGTTGAAGCGATCACTACTGTCATTGCCATCTTTTGTATCATCGTTGTCATTTTTAAGAACGATATCATTCAGTTCATATCGTTCTTCTATTTCTTCTCTTTTCACGAATGTAGTTTTTTTTTCTGTAAACGATCTCCTTTTTTCACGAAAAGTTGCGAATATGAAGCGGTCTGCGTATTTTTGCAGTGCTAAAACAAAACTGGCGGTTAAATAATATTGATTATGCTTTCGAAAATTCTATCTGTCACGGGGCGTCCCGGTCTTTACAAACTTGTTTCTACCAATAAAAACATGAATATTGTAGAATCTCTATCCGATGGAAAACGTATTCCGGTGTACGTACACGAAAAGGTGATCGCGTTAAGCGATATCTCCATCTACACCGAAAGCGGTGATACCCCGTTGCGCGAAGTGTTTAAAGCGATCAAAGAAAAGGAGGGGGGCAATCAGGTATCACTCGGCTCAAAGCCATCGGGAGAACAATTATTCGCGTATCTTTCCGAGGTATTACCGGATTATAACAGAGAGAGCGTGTACGCGAGCGATGTAAAAAAAATGGTTGCTTGGTACAACCTCCTCACCGAACATCAAATTGATATCGAAGAGGAGCTTTCGGATGAAGAAGGGGCAAATCTCGAAGAAGAAGGAACAACCTCGGAAGAAGAAGGAACAAATCTCGAAGAAGAAGGAACAACAGCCTCGGATAACGAAATAACAGCCATCGAAGAGATTTCCAATCAAGAAACCGGAACGGACAAAGGGAAGGAAGAAGGAGCTTGAAAATAAATGATATCTTGACACGCGCGGGGGCAGGCATTATCTATATTCTTGTCATCCTGTTTGGTGTGCTAGGGGGGCGATTTTCATTCCTCGTCGTCTTTGGTGCGATTCTTGGAATTGGGTTGTTCGAATTTTACCGCATGGTAGAAAAGGACACTTCGCATGCCATCAGCAAGATATTCAATATTGTATCAGGCATTCTCATCTTTTACTCCGTGTTCCTCTACATTGAAGGAATTTCAGCCTTTGCACTGCCAACCCTCATTCTTCTTTACATGTTAATCCTTATTGCTTCCGCGCTTTTTATAAAGCGTGACGATATCCTTCATGGTATTATCTATTCGGGATTTGGCCAAATATATGTCACCATGCCGTTGAGCCTCCTAATGCTCCTCTCGTACCCTTACAAAAGCAACTTAACAAACGGAGGATATGACTGGATATCTCTTTTGGCCCTGTTCGTTTTCCTATGGGTAAATGATACGGCAGCCTATTTTTTCGGCTCATTAATAGGAAAACGGAAGCTTATGGAGCACGTGTCGCCCAAAAAATCGGTTGAAGGGTTTTTGGGCGGTATCTTCTTCACGGCGATTGCTTCCCTCCTGTTCGCCCACATTTATCCCGCTTATCCCACATTTTTCTGGGTAGGCTTCGCGATTCTCGTGTCGCTGTTTGGCACCGTGGGTGATCTTTTCGAATCACTCATAAAGCGCACCTGCAACGTGAAAGATTCGGGCAACCTTATCCCCGGCCATGGGGGCATTCTGGATCGAATCGACAGCCTGCTGGTAGCCGTGCCTGCCGTTTATCTCTATTTTATTATCTTCCTTTCGCTTTAAGGAGTACACGGGGATGCACCTCTTGTACTATTATCGTGCCGTTAAAATTGGTAACTCGCGTCCTGTTTTTCCCTCGGCATTATTCCCATTCGTTAGAACAAAATAGCCTCGTAAGGCGTTTTAACTATGCCGAATACATAGGTCTACTACATTAAAAAAACTGTACACAATGAATAAGAAATCAATTGGAACGAACGCGGGCATGATCTGGAATCTCTTGAACAATAACCAGAAATGGAATATCGATCAGCTACAAGATGCTTCGGGTTTATCGGAAAAAGAGATATACACGGCAATCGGTTGGTTAGCGAGAGAAAACAAGATCGAGATAGATAACACTGTTAAAGGAAAGGAAGATTTTTACCTGGTCATAGAATATTATTTCTAGCCCCTATCCCATCTCTGGCTAATGATTATCGCTCCCCACGTGGCACAGCGTCTACATCACTCCTTTCTCTTTCAGGCGCTGTTGCCATTTCCAAGCGGATGCCATGGTATCCTCTATGGTCTCTTTCGCCTTCCATCCCAGTACGTTGTTTGCCCTGTCGGGTTGCGCCCATATTTGCTCAATATCGCCTTCTCGCCGACTTACGATTTTGTAGTTAAGCGGTTTTCCTGAAACTTCCTCAAACACTTTTATCAACTCCAGCACCGATAATCCGGTACCCGTGCCCAGGTTAAATATCTCTACCGGCTGTTCCGATTTGCCTCCCAACATGCGATCGATTGATATAACATGTGCCTTTGCCAAATCTACCACGTTAATAAAATCTCGGATACACGAGCCATCGGGGGTGTTATAATCATCGCCAAACACGCTCAATTGCTTTCGAATTCCAATCCCGGTCTGCGTGATGTAAGGAACCAGATTTTGCGGAACACCGATGGGCAGCTCGCCGATCTCTGCCGAAGGGTGTGCCCCAATCGGGTTGAAATAACGAAGGATAATACTTTTGATGGGAGCTCCCGAATGGACGAAGTCCTGAATAATCTCTTCATTGATTTGTTTGGTATTGCCATAGGGAGATTCTGCCGGTTTGATGAGTGCATTTTCGTCGATAGGGTTCGCGTCGGGTTCCCCGTAAACAGTACAAGAGGAAGAAAACACGATCCCCTTCACGTTGTATTTAGGCATCAACTCGAGAAGGTTAATCAGCGATACCAGATTGTTCCGGTAATACATTAACGGCTTTTGCACCGATTCTCCCACTGCTTTACTCGCGGCAAAATGGATAATTCCATCGAAATTGTGTTTTTTAAACAACGCGTTCATCGCTTCGGCGTCGGCACAATCAAGTTTATCGAAAATCGGTCGCTTCCCGGTAATACGGGTAATACCTTCCAAAACATCGGCACTCGAATTTGATAAATTATCCACTATTACCACCTCATACCCCGCTTGTTGTAATTCAACCACGGTATGCGAACCGATGTAGCCGGTTCCTCCAGTAACAAGAATCTTCTTTCCCATAACTATATTTTTAATTACACAAAATTACACAAAAAAATCAGAACAAAAGAACCGTCCCCGTGTTATTCCCTTTTTGTGAAAGAATTAGAGGTAAGATTAGTTTTTTTTATTATTTTTGTTACAATGGCAACTTTTCAGTATTAATTGATTCGATTATTTAAAATGGAATGAAATATAAGGTCAAAACATATTATCGCAAGGAAGACCTTCCTTCTTTAGATGAAGTTTCCTTTTTTCATTACGCCTCGTCGTTCGACTGGTACAGTCACTCCTCCACTTACACACCCTTAATGTTGGTTGCATTCGAAGGGGAGAAGCCGATAGCTGCACTTTTCGCCAATATCGTCCGAATTAATCGCTTTTTCAGCGGTAAACTGTTCAAACGTTGCTTGATTACTCAGAAGCCCGCTTTTTTTGACGACTCTCTCTCACAGATTGATGTTTTCAATGCACTGATTACCGAATTGGTAAAAGAGGTGCGCGGTAAGGTGTTTTTTATCCGTTATGAGAATTTGGGAGATGCCATTTTCGGCTATAAAGGGTTCAGGGAAAATAAATTTTACTCCATCAAATGGATTAACATACGAAATTCGTTACAACGAAAAAGAAAGATCTGGGATCAGTTATCAGCCAGCCGAAAAAATCAAGTAAACAAGGCACTTCGAAAAGGGGCTATTTTAGAAGAATTCCGATCGGAGGAACGCCTACCGGAAATATACGCGTTGATAGAGGCAACAAATAATAAAAAAATATCACGTCGATTCCCACCGTATGCCTATTTCGAAAACTTTTACCGACACTACATCCTCAAGGGAAAAGGAAAAATAGTGCTCACTCGTTTTCAAGGAAAAATAATTGGTGGAGCCATCCTCGGCTTCGAGAAGCAGCACACGGTGTATTGCCTTTACTACTGGGGTAAATCGAAACGATACAAAACAGTATACCCCACGATTTTCACCCTGTACTCGGCCATGCAGATGGCAGAAGATGAAAAGTTTCTCTATTTTGATTTCATGGACGTGGGCTTCCTGAACCAAAATACGGGGCGGTCGCGCTTCCTACTCCAGTTTGGAGGCAAACAACGTGCAACGAGGCGCTGGTATCGTTACAACTGGAGTGTACTTAATTTTTTCGCGAACAAAATATACGATTGATAAAATATACAATTGATGATGCAAGGTAACGGCAGCTTTAAACAGCAAAATATGCAAATAAATATAAATGCTCACCCCATGGACTCGATCAGAAGCGGGAAAATCACTAAATAATTTTAAAAGTAATGATTTCGACTCGAAATTATTTGGAGAAATGAGAAGTACACCTTATCTTTGTATCGTGTTTTTCATGGTATTAGATTTAAGGTTAACAATGAAGATTGGTTGTCGTGAGACAACCTTTCCTTTTTTATACCCCTAAGGTATTCTCTAGAGACGTAGACATCCCATTTCGAAGCA
>JAAYTC010000105.1 GCA_012518155.1 Bacteroidales bacterium
CATCAGGAGCAGGGGTACAAGTGTTTTTTGAAAGTTATGGAAAAAATTTTCGGGGTGTAGCACAGTCCGGTTAGTGTACCTGCTTTGGGAGCAGGGGGTCGCGAGTTCGAATCCCGCCACCCCGACGAAATTTTAAAAGCACTTATCAGTATTTTCTGGTTGGTGCTTTTTTCTTACCCGGCGATTTTATTTAATATTCACCTCTTTTATATGGTTGTCAGCCCAGCGTTTGACCTGAACGGGTACATCGGAGCATAAGTAATCGCAACCCAACGCCACGCCCAACCGAAAGTCCTCAATGCTTCTGCCCGGCCAACAGCTCACCAAAACACCGGCTTCTTGCGCCTGTTTTACGCTTGCCCGGCTGGTTCCATCCAAGTTGCACCCCAATCTGTTTAGGCCCAACTCCAACGTTTCACGGACGGTTTCCTCCGAACAGGGTTTTGAAGTGATGAAAAGCATATCGGCATCGGGGTAGGTTTCCTTTATGTAACGAAGGGGGCGTTTGTCGAAAGAGGTGAAAAGATAAGTTGATGAAGCAGGTTTCTTCGGCATGACCATACCATACAATTGATCGCAGTATTGCTCGAGTTTTTCTTGTGGATAGTGCTTTTCGTTGGTTTTCATCTCCAGCTCGAGATAGATGCCAGGTTTGTCCGCGAAGTAGTCAAGCAGCTCCCCTAAAAACAGAATGGGATTGCCCTTCTTTGTTGTTATAGCCTTGAGTTCTGAAGAGGTTAACTCCTCAATGGATCCCTGTTGCCCAGTCATCCTTTCTAGGGATGCGTCGTGAAAAATAACCAGTTCGCCGTCTTTGGATAATCGCACGTCGGTCTCGAATCCTCGCAGCCCTTCGTTGTAGCTGCTTTCAAAGGCAGATAGGGTGTTTTCGTCAAATTCATAGGCACCCCCTCTGTGCGCGAATAGTTGAACGGTTTTTGTTTGGCTTGCAGCAGTCTCAGGAAAGAAAAATAAGGAGCTTGCTGCCATGCAATAGAAGCAAATTAAGTTTTTTAGTGAATAGGTCATAATTTAAATATTTAAGTTTCCCACCTTTTTCTAAATACAAAGCTACAATTATTAGTTCGATGGGCAAACTCAGGTTTACCCTCGTACTTCTATAGAAAAAAGTTTTATCGGACAACAGTGTTTGAGAATAGAGATCACCCGGCAAGTGGGTTGACTTAGTGCTCTTTCAGGACCTCCGCGAAGTCTTCCAGGTTTTCATCCACGTAGTGGGCAATAATGGCGATCTCCTCCTCTTCGATATAGAAGAATTTTTCTTCTAGCTCATCGAATTGCTCGAATTTCTCGTACATGGCCATGAACTCCTCCTCGGTGGCATCCTTTTCTAACTCTTCGCTATGCGCGTCATAGATCTCTTTGCCCTTGTAGAGGATTTTGGATAAACCTTTCGCGCCCATAAGTCGTAAAGCCTTGGCCACGGGGTTGTTGAATATGTAGCCGCCATACCCGTTCTGGATCAATTGCACGAAACCACCCACGTTAATCTCTTCCGTGAAGAACCGTAACGCGAGCAAGGTGTGTTGATACCCGTTAAGCCGGTCCATGTTGTCGGCCGTGATATCTCCACCCAGTACTTCGAGGTAGGCATCGGTAAACAGCTTGAGGAACTCGTCCATCCCCTTTTCAGCGGCTTCCACGATCTTTTTTTCTTGAATTTGTATCATCCGGTTCTCGTGTTTGTGAGATTTATTTCTATTGTTGTTTGAAATTAGTACAAATATAATATCTAAGAAACGATTTTGTCCAATCTTCTCTGCACAACCTGTGAGAAATTGCTCTTAAACATCGCGAATAGCGGGTTATTTCATACGACCATGCGGTTTTCAAAAGAAAATCATGTAAATTTGCGAGAAATAACCCTAATAATAACAATCATAAAAATGTTAGTAAAACCTTTCAGAGGCGTTCGACCGCCAAAAAAATTCGTGAAAGAAGTGGCTTCGCGCCCCTATGATGTGTTGAATTCCGAAGAAGCACGAAAAGAAGCCGAAGGGAACGAGAAATCACTTTACCGTATAATTAAGCCCGAGATCGATTTTCCATCGGGAAAAGATGAGCATGACCCGGATGTGTACGAGAAAGCCGTTGAAAATTTCAAGATATTTCAAGATAGAGGCTGGTTGGTACAAGACGATAAAGAGATGTACTACGTGTACGCGCAAACCATGAATAATAAAACGCAGTATGGCTGGGTCGTGGGTGCTCACGTGGAAGACTATATGACCGGGAAAATAAAAAAGCACGAACTTACTCGTCGAGATAAAGAAGAGGATCGGATGAAGCACGTGCGTGTCACGGATGCCAATATCGAACCCGTGTTTTTCGCGTATCCATACAACAGCGAGTTAGATCAAGTAGCAAAAGCTGTCACCACAGGGCAACCGGAATATGATTTTGTTGCTGACGATGGTGTGGGGCATCGTTTCTGGCTGGTATCGAATGACGAAGATATCCAACGTGTAACCGATGCATTCGCCTCTATGCCGGAAATGTATATCGCGGATGGGCATCATCGTTCTGCTGCCGCCGCGTTGGTGGGTGCAGAAAAAGCCAGCAATAACCCTAACCATACCGGGAATGAGGAATACAACTATTTTATGGCAGTATGTTTTCCCGATAATCAACTAACAATTATTGATTATAACCGAGTGGTAAAAGACCTCAATGGATTAACTTCGGAGGAGTTTATTCAAAAACTGGAACATCATTTCGTGGTGGAACCTTCCGGCTCGGAAATCCAAAGGCCGCGTAACTTGCATAGTTTTTCTATTTACCTCGATGGGCGTTCATTTAGCGTGACGGCAAAGCCGGGTACGTTCGATGATAATGACCCAATTGGACAACTCGACGTGACCATCGTATCGAATCTTATCTTAGACGAGATATTGGGTATTAAAGATCTTCGTAGTGATACTCGGGTCGACTTCGTGGGAGGGATCCGCGGGCTGAACGAACTCAAAGAGCGAGTAGATAGCGGTGAGATGGCTTTGGCGATCGCTCTCTATCCCGTTTCGATGAAGCAGCTGATGGAAATTGCGGATACAGGGAATATCATGCCCCCGAAAACAACTTGGTTTGAACCAAAACTTCGTTCGGGATTGGTGATACATAAACTAAAATAAGCGTATTCGTTTTATTTTTATTGCAACGCGGATTTTTTGTATTAAATTTGCCGTAAATGGGCTGTTTTAGTAACAATTTAAAAGTAGATGTATGGCACATCATGATTTAGATGAACTGGACGAGAAAATATTGAGAGCTATCGTCGAAAATGCGCGCACTCCTTTCTTGGAAATAGCGCGTGAGTGTAATGTTTCGGGTGCAGCCATTCATCAGCGTGTGCAGAAACTGACCAACCTTGGGGTAATTAAAGGCTCTGAATTCCTCGTGGATGCCGAAAAGTTGGGTTATGAAACGTGTGCCTTCGTTGGCCTCTTTCTGACATCGCCCTCGACTTTCGACCACGTGGTGCAAGAGCTGGAAAAAATCCCCGAGGTGGTGGAATGTTATTATACTACCGGGCAATACGATTTGCTAATAAAGGTGTTCGCGAAAAACAATAAAGACCTGCTGCGAATCATTCATAACGAGTTGCAACCTCTTGGTTTGGCTAGAACGGAAACGTTGATATCGTTCAAGGATGCTTTCCGTAAAAAGTTTCCCATCAATTTTATCTCCCCCTATCCAGGCGAATAGTGTTGTCAGGTTAATGCTTGTAAACCATAAAGAAGGGACAAGATGAAAAAGAATACTATAATCGCGATTACGTGGCTCGTTTTTTGGTCGACCCTGAGCGTCACGAAAACCGAAGCACGTACCCACACCGATCCGGTGGACTACGTGAATATCCTCATGGGTACCCAATCGGAATTTGAACTCTCGAACGGGAATACCTACCCGGCAATAGCGGTGCCTTGGGGGATGAACTTCTGGACACCACAAACACGGAAGATCGGGGACGGGTGGCAGTACGCGTATACCGACTATAAAATCAATGGCTTTAAACAAACGCACCAGCCCAGCCCCTGGATGAACGATTATGGCCAATTCTCGATCTTTCCCATGGTGAATAAAATGGAGTTCGACCAAGAAAAACGGGCCAGCTGGTTCTCACACAAGGCAGAAATCGCGAAGCCTTATTACTACAGCGTGTATTTGGCGGACTATGATATGACTGCGGAGATCACGCCCACCGAGCGGGCGGCTATCTTCCGGTTCACTTTCCCCGAGGCGGACAGTGCTTTCGTGCTGGTGGACGCGTTTAACCGAGGCTCGGCAGTAGAAATACTTCCCGATCAGAATGCTATCATCGGCTATACCACCCGCAACAGTGGTGGTGTACCCGAAAACTTCAAGAATTACTTCGTGGTGGTGTTCGACAAGCCTTTTCAATTTACACGAACCGTCGCTGATAGCGCGTTAACGAAAGCCAATAAAGCCGAGGCAAACCATACCGGCGCGTTTATCGGGTTCTCCACCCAGCGAGGCGAGAAGGTGATCGCGAAAGTGGCCTCCTCGTTCATTAGTCACGAACAAGCTTGGCTAAACCTGAAAGAGGTGGAAGAAAAAGAGTTCGACACCGTGAAGCAGGAAGGTCGTGACGCGTGGAACGAGGTACTGGGTAAGATTGAAGTGGAAGGAGGCAATCTCGATCAGAAACGGACGTTTTACTCCACCCTTTATCGCTCTACTCTCTTTCCTCGCAAGTTTCATGAAATCGACGCGAACGGGAACGTCATGCACTATAGCCCCTACAACGGGGAGGTGCTCCCGGGATACATGTATACCGATACCGGTTTCTGGGATACTTTCCGCGCGCTATTCCCCTTGTTGAACTTGGTTTACCCGTCAATGAACGTGGAGATGCAGGAGGGGTTGGTGAACACCTACAAAGAGAGTGGTTTTTTGCCGGAGTGGGCCAGCCCGGGGCACCGCGGGATCATGATTGGTAATAACTCCGCGTCGGTGGTGGCGGACGCGTATCTAAAAGGGCTCCGTGGGTATGATATCGAAACGCTTTACGAGGGGATGTTGCACGGCACCGAGAACGTTCATCCGAGTGTCTCTTCCACGGGGCGGCTGGGACACGAGTACTACAACGCGTTGGGATACGTCCCGTACGACGTGGGTATCCACGAGAACGCGGCCCGAACGCTGGAGTACGCGTATGCCGACTGGACAATTTACAAACTCGCGAAAGCATTAAACCGTCCCCAAGAGGAGATCGACCGCTTTGCCAAGCGAAGCCAAAATTACCGGAACCTATACTCGCCGGAGCATAAATTGATGCGTGGACGCAATAAAGATGGCTCATTCCAATCACCGTTCAGTCCCTTTAAATGGGGAGACGCCTTTACCGAAGGGAACAGTTGGCACTATACCTGGTCGGTATTCCACGACCCACGAGGACTAATAGACCTGATGGGGGGCAATAAAGAGTTCGTGAAGATGCTCGACTCGGTGTTCGTGATGCCTCCACTTTTTGATGACAGCTATTATGGATTCCCGATTCATGAGATTCGTGAAATGCAGATCATGAACATGGGGCAATACGCGCACGGCAATCAGCCCATACAACATATGATTTACCTCTATAACTACGCGGGAGAGCCTTGGAAGGCACAATACTGGGTGCGGGAGGTGATGGATAAACTGTATAATCCCCATCCTGATGGCTATTGTGGAGATGAGGATAACGGTCAGACTTCCGCTTGGTACGTGTTTTCGGCTTTGGGATTCTATCCCGTTTGTCCCGGTACCGACCAGTACGTGATCGGGTCGCCGCTGTTCGAGAAGATGACCATACACTTGGAGAACGGCAATAAGGTGGAGATTAATGCACCCGGCAACTCACACGATAGTCGCTACATTTCCGA
>JAAYTC010000106.1 GCA_012518155.1 Bacteroidales bacterium
CTCCAGGTAGCGCGCCTCGTGCATCAGCTGGCCGTACCAGTTGGAGAGCTGCTCCTTCCAGTAGAGCTGGTCTTTCGTGAGCACGTGTTTCTCCAAGAGATGGTGCGCCTTCACGATGATAAGGGGTGCCGGTGCTTCGAAGGCGACTCGCCCCTTGGTGCCGATGATGGTGTCGCCCACGTGCACGTCACGGCCGATACCATACTTGGAAGCCAGGTCGTGAAGGGCTCGGATTAGTTTCACGGGCGACATGCTCTCACCGTTCAGGGAGACCGGTTCTCCTTTTTCGAATCCCAACGTGACGCGTTCCGATCCTTGCTTGGACACTTGGGAGGGGTAAGCTTCTTCGGGTAATACACCGGAAGATTTTAACGTTTCCACGCCGCCGACGCTGGTGCCCCACAGGCCTTGGTTGATGGAATACTTCGATTTCTCCCACGAGAAGTCGAACCCTTTCTCCTTCAGGTAGTCGATCTCCTGTTGGCGAGAGAGGGAGAGTTCGCGTATGGGTGCGATAATCTTTACATCCGGAGCGAGCACTTCAAACACCAGGTCGAACCGTATCTGGTCGTTCCCGGCACCGGTGCTCCCATGCGCCACGGAGTCGGCACCTACCTTTTTTACATGTTCGAGCACCGCCATCGCTTGAAAGAACCGTTCGGAGCTGACCGAAAGGGGGTAGGTGTTGTTTTTTAACACATTTCCATAAATAAGGTACTTGATCCCTTTGGTGTAATAATCTTGCACAGCATCGATGCGCGTATGTGTCGCCGCTCCCAATTGCAGGGCTCTCGCTTCGATAGCTGCTGCCTCCTCTTTGGAGAAACCACCGGTGTCGACGATTACCGTGTGTACCTCTAATCCTCTCTCGTTCATCAGCCATGGCACGCAGAACGAGGTGTCGAGGCCTCCGCTGAACGCTAATACTACTTTTTGCTTCATTTTTTACGTATTTTTTTTGGTTTTCTTACTTTCACAACCGGTTTTACCACCTTCCTGGCAAAGGAACTTGCCTGTGGCGGAGGTTGATCCTTGGGATCATACAGTAGGCCGGTGCAGAGACACATTTTGTAATTGTTCCGCTGCAGGATATCGTAATTGCGGCATCCTTGACATCCTTTCCAGAACTCCTCATCGTCGGTTAATTCCGAGAAAGTAACCGGCTTGAAACCCAGTTCGGTGTTCATCTTCATCACGGCTAACCCGGTCGTGATGCTAAATATCTTGGCGTTGGGGTAAAGCTTGCGAGAAAGATCAAAAATTTTTCGCTTGATCTTTTTGGCCATTCCTTGGTTGCGGTAATCGGGGTGGACAATTAATCCTGAGTTTGCCACGAAACGTTTATGGCTGAACGTTTCAATATAAGAAAAACCCACGAGCTTGTCCCCATCCAAGGCGATAACGGCGTGGCCGCTATTCATTTTTTCAGCCACGTATTCGGCACTTCTTCTCGCGATACCGGTACCACGAGCTTGGGCCGACTCGTAAATCAAATCGCAAATCTCTTGCGCGTAACCTACGTAGCTGCTGTTAGCTATATGAATTTCTACGTTCATTTCTGAGACAAATAAGTTAGATGGTTTTTGAACAGCCGATTGGCAAAAAATATATTGCCGTACGGCAAAAAAATAGATAAGGGAGGAGGGGTACGAGTAACAAAGTTCCCGTACATTTTAGAAGCATCGTCGGAGAAATGGCAATACTTCGTGGTAATGGATATATGAATGAATCTTTTTCATCTTTCGTAAATACAAAAGTAATCAATATATTTATAAGTAGCGCCATTTTCTGAAAACTTTCTTTCATTAGAAGGAATAAGCGAGCATTTTGATTCTTTGTTTCCTGAAAAAAAGTGAAAATGACCTAATTTGATTGTCTTTTTGACGCTATTGTTATATATTTGTTTTATAGAACTGCATATTGACCTCATTCCGTTCCTCGGTTTTTCTCTCCTTTCCCTGTAGTTCATCTATTTTTTAATATAACAAAGATTATGAATACAGAAGTTGCGAAGTACAGAAATTACATACTAAGAAATTACAATAACCTGCCACAGCTGAATGCATTGTCGGATGATGAACGAGAAGCAATTGGCGTGGTAGGACAAGTGCTGCCATTTAAAACGAACAACTACGTGGTAGAGCAATTGATCGATTGGAATAACGTGCCCAATGATCCTATATACACGCTCACGTTTCCCAGGAGGGAGATGCTTTCGGAAGAGAACTATAAAGCCGTGAAAGAGTTGATGGATCGAAACGACGAAGCCGGCTTAAAGAAGAAAGTGTTCGATATTCGGATGCAGCTTAATCCTAACCCCGCCGGACAAGAATCTAACGTGCCTTCGCTGGAGGATATTAAACTGCATGGGATGCAACATAAATACCGTGAAACGGTTCTCTTTTTTCCCAGTCAAGGACAAACGTGCCACGCGTATTGTACTTTCTGTTTCCGATGGCCTCAGTTTTCAGGCATGAACGAGCTGAAGTTTGCCATGAAGGAGGCCAACTTGCTGCATGAGTATCTTCTACAGCATCCGAATGTAACCGATGTACTGTTCACCGGAGGAGATCCCTTGACTGCAAAGACAAATATAATGGCTGCCTATATTGAGCCGATGCTGACGAAAGAGTTCTCGCATATTCGGAATATTCGTATTGGAACCAAAACACTGGCTTATTGGCCCTATCGTTTCTTAACCGATAAAGACGCGGACGATATCCTCCGCTTGTTCGAAAAGGTGCGAAAAGCTGGAAAACATTTGGCGTTCCAGGCTCACTTTAATCATCCCGTTGAACTGAGTACCGACGCGGTGAAAAATGCGATACAACGTATCAAGAACACGGGCACGCAAATTCGTACCCAGTCGCCGTTGTTACGTCATATCAACGACAGACCCCAAATCTGGGCCGATATGTGGGAAGAGCAAGTTTCGCAAGGACTTATCCCTTACTATATGTTCGTTGCAAGGGATACAGGATCGAAGGCCTTTTTCGAGGTGCCGCTTGAAAGAGCATGGAACGTTTTTAGGGAAGCATACCGGAGCGTGAGTGGTATTTGCCGGACAGTGAGAGGCCCCAGTATGAGTGCTAACCCTGGGAAAGTACACATTCTTGGCATTTCGGAGGTGCGCGGTGAAAAGGTGTTTGTATTGAGTTTTATACAGTGCCGAAACCCCGATCTCGTGGGTATACCGTTCTACGCGAAGTACGATCCCCATGCTTCATGGTTTGATGAGTTGGAACCCGCGTTCGGAGATAAAGAGTTTTTCTTCCAACGGAATAACCTTTTAATGACAAATGGGGAAGAGGCAAATTATAGCTGGGAATAAGCGGAAAGCATGGCTTTTTTATACCGACTTATCAACAAAAAAGCAAACGTTTTAAATAATTAACACGAAGAGAGCCATTTATTAATTATTTTTGCCATCAAAAAAGAAGTGCCCTTTCACTGGAAAGGGCGCTGACTGTTAGAAAGAAACTATGGGTAGAATCATTGCATTGGCAAATCAAAAGGGGGGTGTAGGTAAAACAACTACTGCCATTAACCTTGCCGCTTCCCTCGCGGCTCTCGAAAAAAAGGTGCTCGTGGTCGATGCCGACCCACAGGCGAATGCTTCCTCCGGACTTGGAATTGATATCAAGAAAGTGGAGAATACCATCTACGAGGGATTGATTGGAAATTGTACGCCAACAGAAGCGGTGCATCGCACTCCGTTTGATGACATCGATATCATTCCCTCACACATTAACTTAGTCGGTGCCGAAGTGGAGATGGTGCAGATGGATAACAGAGAAAAGAGGCTCCGTGACTTGCTCCACCCCGTGAAAGAGTCTTATGACTATATCATTATAGATTGCTCTCCATCGTTAGGAATTATTACCGTGAATGCACTCACGGCTGCTGATGCAGTAATGATCCCCGTGCAATGCGAATACTTCGCGCTTGAGGGGTTGAGTAAGTTGTTGAATACCATCAAGATTATTAAATCAAAGCTAAACAAGTCACTCGAAATCGAAGGATTTGTACTTACCATGTACGACTCGCGCTTGAGACTTCATAATCAGATTTACGAAGAGGTGAAGCATCATTTTAAAGAGTTGGTATTCGACACTGTAGTTCAAAGAAATATAACACTCAGCGAGTCTCAAAGTTATGCTAAGCCCGCGTTGATGTACGATGCAGCTTCGAGGGGTGCAATGAATTACATGCAGCTTGCCCAAGAGCTTGTCGAGAAAAATTCCTAACTTTGTACTTCTTATCGATATAAATTATGGCGAAAAAGAATGCATTGGGAAGAGGATTGGACGCGCTAATTACCTTTAACGACGCTGAAACACAGGGCTCCTCTTCAATCAACGAGGTGGAACTCGAAAAAATTGCCCCTAACCCCGATCAACCGAGACGGGTGTTTAACGAAGAAGCACTGGAAGAATTGTCTGCCTCCATCCGTTCAATCGGTTTGGTGCAGCCCATTACACTGCGAAAATTAAACGATGGGACCTACCAGATTATTGCCGGCGAGCGACGCTATAGGGCTTCATTGATGGCTGGCTTGACCACCGTTCCCGCGTATATAAAAACGGTGGACGACGACGAAACGATGGAGATGGCACTGATCGAAAATATTCAGCGCGAAGACCTGAATTCGATCGAGATCGCTTTAGCCTACCAAAAATTGATTGACACACTCTCACTTACACAAGAACAACTTAGTGAACGTGTAGGTAAAAAGCGTGCCACTGTGGCCAACTACCTTCGGTTGTTAAAATTACCGGCCGAAGTTCAAATGGGCGTGAAGAATAAAAAAATCGAAATGGGCCATGCACGTGCACTGGTCACCATGAACGATCCCGTGGAACAACTGTCGGTCTACAATCAGATACTTCAGAAAGGACTGTCTGTTCGTAAGGTTGAAGCTATAGTGCGAGAGCTGGATGATGATAAACAGGCCGATGCAGAGGCCGATAAAAAGAAACAACAACGTGAAAAGGCCGTCTCTAAACCTAAACTGCCGGACGAGTTCAACACGTTGCAGCAACACCTCGCTTCCTATTTCCAATCCGACGTTAAGTTTAGCTATAACAGGCAAGGAAAAGGAAAGATTACTATCCCGTTTGATTCGCCCGAAGATCTGGAGCGAATCATCGTGATGTTCGATAAAATGAAAAAATAGTCACGAATGAAAAGGGTAATCGCAATGGTTATCGGGATGTTTTTGATGAATGCCTCTTTCTACGCGACCTACGCGCAGGAGCACGGGCTTCAAGACACTTCTCGTGTGCTTCAAGAAAAAACCGACATTACGCGAGATACCACGATCACTGTTTCAGGGGACAGCATGATCGTCATAAATAATGATGTGGCAGCCCGCGTTTTTAAACCCTCGCCCACTAAAGCTGTCATTTATTCAGCTATCTTCCCGGGTTTGGGACAAATATATAATCGGAAATATTGGAAGCTGCCCATCGTGTATGGAGGATTCGTGGGATTCACCTACGCTATTACGTGGAATCATGGATATTATAGGGATTATTTGGGAGGGTATCAAGATATCATGGACGATAATCCCGAAACTAACCGATGGCATAACATGCTTCCTTACGGGATGGAGCCTGAATCAGTGGACGAGGAATGGTTCACGGGAGTGTTGCAGCAACGGAAAGATTATTACAGGTATTATCGCGACTTGAGCATCATCGGCACGGTCGCGTGGTACCTCTTGGCCATCGTAGACGCGTACGTGGACGCACAGTTATTTGACTTCGATATGAGTCCCGATTTATCGCTACGAGTAGAACCCGCGATTTTAAAAGATAATGAATCGCGTTACATGAGAAACTCTTACGGGCTACAGTGGAGTTTCCGGTTTTAATTAAAGAGAATTAGTCATTATGAACAAAAATGTTTTGCTGACTCTCGTGTGCATAGTTGTGAATTTAACGCTGCTTGCACAAGATAACCTACAGCAAAAAGATCTCGAACCGGTGGTAATCACCGATAGTGCCATCGTATATCCCGAGAGCATGCAGGAAAACCTCAGTGACCTGTTGCGTGCGTGGCAACTCGATTTGTCGAAATCCGAAACAGAATGCAAGCGGGGACAGAACGTGGTGTTTCACGATTCAATATACGTGAGCCGGCTATACAGTATGCCTACGGAAATAGAGATGTCGTATAACCAAGTAGTGCGCTCCTACATTGATATGTACACTGTTCGCAGACGAGAACAGGTGAGTTATATGCTGGCGTTGGGTGATTACTATTTCCCCATGTTTGAAGCCGCGCTCGATCGGCATGGACTTCCGTTAGAACTTAAATTTCTTCCGGTGATCGAATCTGCACTCAACCCCGTGGCGGTTTCACGGGCGGGGGCCACGGGACTGTGGCAATTTATGCTGCGTACCGGGAAAGGGTATGGCTTGGAAGTAAATAGCTTGGTCGATGAGCGGCGCGACCCCTACAAATCGACCGAAGCTGCCGTGCAGTACCTGAAAGATCTTTATACGATTTATGGGGACTGGAACTTGGTGATCGCTGCCTATAACTGTGGCCCGGGTAACGTGAACAAGGCGATCGCGAGAAGCGGGGGAAAACGAGACTACTGGGATATATATTATCACCTCCCGAGGGAGACGAGGGGGTACGTGCCCGCCTTTATCGCGGCCAATTATGTCATGAATCATTACTCCGATCACCATATCTGCCCTGTACATATGTTTGATACAACAGGTGCTGCTCTTGATACGATACACGTAACGGAACAGATTCATTTTGAGCAGATAGCAGGCGTGTTGGATGTGTCGGTAGGTGAGTTAAGACGCCTTAATCCGCAGTTCCGAAAAGATATTGTGCCGGGTAATTACAAATCTTACGCGCTGGTTCTCCCCTCGGAAAAGATGTATGCTTTTATCCATCAAAATGATTCGATCATCAACTACGACAGAAGTCGTTACTTTACCCATCGAACGCATACGTTGGACGGAGCATCGATGGATGGGAGCGGTGAGGATGTTATCTATCGCGTGCGTAGAGGCGATAACCTTTCTACCATAGCACAAAGGAATGGTACCTCTGTTGCCCGGCTTCGATCCATGAACGGCCTTCGATCCGACCGGTTGAGCATCGGACAACGGCTAATAGTGGGGAAACGTGCGGTAGAGACTACTCGAGATAACTCCTCGAAAGAGGTACAGTTAGCACAAGCAAGCAGTGATGGAAATACAACTACTGTTAATACCTATTACAGGGTGCGAAAGGGAGATACGTTAGGTGCAATCGCTCAAAAGAATGGAGTGGGAGTGTCGCAGCTACAATCATGGAATGGTTTACGAACGTCGCGCATAGGGATTGGTGATCAACTGATCGTGAAGCAAGAAACAGTTCCCGTCGCGAAGGAGGAGAATGAACAAGATGTGAGCGAAACCGACCGGGAAGAGCGTACCGTCGACAGCAATATCATATCAGAGTACCTGAAGAAACAGATGAATAAAACCGACGAGGGTCAATCTGAAACCGAGGAGATGGAAGCTGCTGCCGATACGAATACCCGTGACTCTTATCCCGAAGGTGAAGGAACATCGCTCAACGAGAATGGTTCGATCGAAAGTGGTGCATTGTCTGAGAACGGTGCATTGCCTGAGAACGGGGAAGAGGAGTGATTTACAGCACCAATACTTTTTTTGTCGCGGTGTGGCCTTCCACGGTTCTTACCCGCACGATATAAACCCCTTTTGGAAGGTGCCCTGATGGATAAGAAGCTCTGTTAATACTTATATCGGCCGCTTCTTGATGGATTTTTATTCCCGACGAATAAAATATTTCCCACTCTAAAAGATCGCTATTCGATTCTATTAATATACGTTGCACCTCTCGGGAGTGATATAC
>JAAYTC010000107.1 GCA_012518155.1 Bacteroidales bacterium
ATAACTGCAAGGGTTTTGATGCAAAAAAAAATCATGCATTTACACAAGAAATAATCGAAATATTCTACTGTGTGTCAAAACAATATGCCTTTTTTCAGCAGACCCTGATTGAACTTGATGTGGTTGCCGTTAATGGTGAACGTGGTGTTAAAGTTATTGCACCCCCCCCCCGTTTCCCGTGGCCTTTTTCTCCGGTAGGTTAAAGGTGATCTCCGGTTTCCTGTTGGGGAACAGCCCGTCGAACGCGATCCGTGGACCGGAAATATAATCCAACTCCCAGGTGCCGTTGAGCGCGTGCTGGTCGTTTTCGTCCACTCGCTTAAATCGTGCCAGTGGTGCCACGCGGGCCTTGTTGAGCGAAAGGATATCCCCTTCGATCGTGTAGTTATCGGCCTGCTCCAGTACCTTGGCCAGTTCCGTCTCCACCTCCATGTTCTCGCATGCCATCAGAGTCGACATCCCCCGGGAGAACTCGATCCGGTTATTATCTTTTAGCATGAACTCCCCGCCCAGCCCGTTACATCCTGCCGCGGCCGAGTAGCGGTTATCCTCCTCGTTAAACTGATAAAGGGCATTCGGTCGTTAATCTTTTCGTCCACCTCGTTGCCCCGCAGCTCTATCAGCTGCCATTTAACTCCCGTGATCCCGTTTGCAGCGTCCATGGTTGTTGTCGCCGTGTTCTTCGAAGTGTTGCAGCTGGCCAATAGGGCTACAGCGCCGACACATGTTACAAGTAAAATTTTGTTCATATTCATAAAGTTTTGGTTTGTTAAATGCAATCGCCGTCGTTTGGTTTCTAAAACGTTTAATCGGCCGGATATGTTCTAATAGGGGTAATAATTCTGGCTTACTCAACGGCAGACGGCTGTACTGTTCGATAAGGATTTAAATAGGAATCAATGTTTTAAATAAATATCACGTTTTACAGTCCTTTAAGTATGAAATATTGTTAACTGGAAATCTGGTTTCCTCGTGTTATATAGTTGATTTCTGATCGCGCGTACGATCGGATTTTTGTCGTGCTTCGTCGTAGTTTAAACCGTGCTTAACTCTAATCAAAGTCTTACCAAAGTCTTATCAAAGTCTTTTATTCTTCTAATACAATAGAATTTGGCAAGAGTTAGGTAAGAGAAAGAACAGGCCAATATCCACGCCAAATACTTGTTAGTATCGGGTAAAATGAGTATATTTGCCCGTAGAGCGCTAATTGTTAAAAAATGAATATCATGGGTAGATTAAACGAGGGCATTTTCGGGGGATTTTCCGGTAGAGTGGGGAACGTGGTGGGATCGACTTGGAAAGACATTCACTATATACGGAGCCGCCCGGCGAAATACAACGATGCCAAAACGAAAAGCCAAGTCAAACAGCGAAGTAAATTTTCGGTCGCCATGGAATTCCTGAGGACTATCACTCCTTTTGTCCGCGTGGGTTTCCAGTCGCGAGCCAACGGGAGGATGACAGCATTCAACGCTGCCATGTCGTACAACATGAGAAGCGCGATGAAGGGTGATCACCAAGGCGCGGAGATGGATTACCCGCGCGTGCTTGTTGCGCGAGGTGAGTTAAGCGCGGCGACCGGTGTTCGGGTGACGGCCGCGAAGGGAGAATTACGGGCTACTTGGATCGCCAACCAGCAGAGAGGCACCCGATCGGATGATATAGTCATGCTGCTTGCCTATAACCCGTTGAAAGGTAAAGCCATTTATGATCTCAACGCCGGCAAGCGGGGTGATTCGGAGGCTGTATTGTCCTTGCCCCTCGGGTGGGCGGGCGACGAGATTGAAACTTACCTAGCTTTCAAAACCGCCGATGGGTCCGAAGTATCTGATAGCGTGTATACCGGCCGCCATAAGGTTCGTTTCGAGCATTGAGATCTTGTATTTCGCTTACGAGTAGATAAAAGTGGAGCAATAAAAGAAAGCAATCTATTGATACTGTATAAGCTGGTAGGTAAATTCATTTTGATTCTCGACATCAATAACCAAGAAGCTCTCATCCATTCCGTTCATCGGGCCCATCCACCATTTTCCGGAGAAAGAGGGGGCTGATATCACGGTTGTTTTATTCAAGATATGCAATACCTCGAAGTAATGGATGTGTCCCTGCAAGATGAGTTTCAGGTTTTTCTCCTTGAAAAGCGCGAGGATTTCTTGGCTGTTCTCGATCGCGATGCGATTGCCGTTAGGGTTCGTGCCCCCTCCATACCATTGAGAAAGTGTGGTGACAAGTGGCACATGGGCCATCATGACCACCGGGGTAGTGTCTGCTACCTGTTCTAGATCATTACGTAGCCATTCGAGCTGCACGGAGTCGAGGCGGCCAATGTATTTCCTGTCATCGGTAACCATCATATCATCGAGGGTGATAAAATGCCACCCTTTATGGTCGAACGAGTAATAGCGTGCTCCAAAATGCTTTTCGTAGTATCGTTTGCCAAACAAAGGATGGTCACTATCTACTTTCCTGTTATACAAAGCAAAATGATCGTGATTCCCAATGGCATAATAGAGCGGTGCCTTAAATTTTTTTGCTTTCTCAAAAAATGCCAGTCGCTGTTCTTCCGCCTCATCCAGGTCGCGTCGGAGGATGTCGTACATGATATCGCCTCCCACCAAGATAAAGTCGGGGTTCAACTTGTTGATGGTGTCAATGGCCGCGTCCAACGCGCGCGGAGCGTGGTTCTTTTCGTGATAATGAACATCCGCCATGAAAACAAAGCGGAACGATTCCTGAGCGTTTAAAGTTGATGCAACGAGAATAACGAAGAAAAGTGTAATTGTTTTTTTTAGCATACTTGCAGGGTTTAAAATCGTGTAGGGTTTACCGTTGAACGCCTTTGATGTCTGTCCTGTACTCCGCCACTCCAGGGTTTAAAATCGCGTAGGGTTTAGCGTTGAATTCCGGTTTAATAAGTGTACACGTCGTTGATGTCAGTTTAAAGTCGTGTTGGGTTTAAAGCTGAACGGCTGTGAGTAAAACAAAGAAAGGGTTCAACCCAAGAGTGGAACCCTTTCACTATCACATCTATTGATGCCGGTGGGTGAAAAAAGCATTTCGAGTTAGAAGCTGCTTAATTCGCCGGAGCATCGTATTTGTACGTTACAATATTATTGGACTTGTTGTAGACGATATACGCTTTTCCCTCGGGTGTGAAATCGATGGAAAGATCGGTTGCCTCGTTTGCCTCCAACACGTTGGGGGTAGTCCAGTCTTGTGTATCTTTATCCAATGAAACCACGGTTGGGAATAGCGATGCATTCCGATAAAGCAGGTAAGGAACGCCAAGCGGGGAAAGGGCCAAGTCGAAATTAAATAACCCACCCGAAGCTCCTTCAAGCGGGTTGCCCACATCGCTGATGTTCTTGGTTTCGGCGTCGTATTTAAGTACCCGGTGTTTTGCTTCACCTTCCGCGTTCGTGGCAGCTATGGCGGCATACACGTTGCCATCTTTGTCTACTTCGATATCGAAACTCCGGAGGTTGATTCCCGTGGCGTTTTCGTCATTCCACGCGTCCATCAGGGGGGTCCAGGTGTTGTCTTGATACTTGTATATTGATATGGAGTTAGGGCTTATCGCGTTGTGAGTTCCCATGTAGACCACGTCGCCCAGCTTCGCGGTGTTTACCAACCAGCCACGATGTTCTGACGGACGGCCGGGGATCGTTTGATTGGTAGCCCAAGCTCCCCCTTCGAAAATGTTCACGCTCAATTCTCTCCGCGCCAGTGGCCCGGTTCTCCCGTCGAAAAGTGCAAAAAGCATCAACTTGTTGTCGTTCGCGTACTCGAGCGCATTGTAGGTTACTTGCGCGGTGGTTGCTTCTTCTCCTCCAACAAAGTTCCAAGCGGTACCGTTGTATGCTTTCACCGAGGCTTGTTGAGCGATCGTATTGGTGTAATCGGTGTAGGAGACAGCGGGTTGATCTTCGGAGTTAAAGGCGATGTCGAAATAGGAGTTTACACGTCCCGCCGACACTTGTCCTCCCAGGGGTGTCCAGTTTCCATCTTTTAATACGAGCACGCCCAAGCCCTCATCGGCCGCGTCTTCGCGATCCATTTTGTAAACCAGGTGGGGAACACCCGCGGGGCTTATCCTCATGATTGAAGCCAGGGACTCATCGGGAAAATTCGCTGCAAGGAGACTCCACACGTAGTCGGGTGCTTTTTCAATCGTCACCGTGTATTTCACGTTGGCGGTTCCCTCGGAAACAATGTAGTCTACCGGAGCGGTAAAGTTATTCTCGGTGACTCCACTCTCTTGAACAACCTCTCCTACCTTAACCACATCGTTTGCAGTTACCGTAAAACGCGCGATCAGATTTGACTTATCCACTTCTTCGGGCATCGGGATGGTGATGCTCGTACCCGTGATTTCCGAAAGCACGTAATCCTGAACGATCACCCCTTCATTATCTTCCACGTAAAAGCCAAAGGAGGTCATCCCCGCCTCGTATTCAATAATCTCGGGATCGTCATTATCACAGGAAATAAAGCTTCCCGCGGCCAAAATGACCATTGCTAAAAATAAACTTTTAATTTTCATAATACATACTTTTAATTAGTAATTAAATGGTTTTCTGTTTTGGGGAGCAATACTGCCTCGATCATGCTCTGTTTATTGAAGTTCTGGAGCAAGAGCGCGGCCAACTCCTCGCTCGTGGTTTCGTGCACTACCTGGGTGAAGTTTGGAATAAAACTCCAATCATCCAGCTCGTTAAACGTGGTGTTGCGTATGAAGGTACTCCAGTACGAGTCTTGTTGCACTTGCACGTTCATATCGTTGATCATGTTCTTTTTCACGTTCTCCAGCTCTTGTTCGAAGCTGGCCGGGTTATTGGCCATCGTGTTGATGATCTCTTTGATGGTTTCAATCAACAGCTCGCTGTTTTCCGGTGCCGACGAAAAAGATATCGAGTTCCGTGCCAACGGAGCGGGAAATAAACGGGAACTGGAACTCACGCCCACGCTGTAAACCATCCCCATCTTCTCTCTCAGTTCGGATAGCAGTTTAACGCGTAGCACGTCTCGCAGCATATTGCTCTTCAAGTCGAAATGGTTTTTATCTTTCGGCAGGTCGACACGTTGGAAGATAAGCGAAACGACGGCTCGTTCGGAGTCGCCAGCGTCACGAATGTGCTTGGCCGCCTCGGTACGAATATCGCCCCCGGAATAGCGATAAGGGGTTTTTACCTCCCCGCCGGAGGGTAGGGAGCCGATGTAACGGTTGATCAAGGGAACAAGATCATCCAGCTCCGCGTCGGAGACGATCACGAAAGTAAACCCGTTCGCGTTCCCGAAGGACTCGTTAAATATCGGGAGCATTTTTTCAAATTGCACTTGTTCCTCCATGATCGAGTCGGTAACCTCTTGGGTCACGTAATCTTTTCCCCGTATCAAATAACTCAGATCTTGGTAGTAAACCGTCTGATCTGTTATGTTCTTGTTCTGATATCTTTCTATCGAGCGTTTTTTTGTTAAATCAAAAACGTCCCTCTCTGCTCTCGGCCGCGTCCATTTCAGGTGGAGTAGCTGGAAGAGTGTCTCCGCGTCGTCGTACGACGAGCTTCCTACCAACCCCGCGCGCGTATCTTCGATGAGCAATCGTACGGATGCCGAATTCCCCGCGAGGAAGTACGATAGTTCGTCTCTCGACAGATCCCCCGCGCCACTCAATGCTATCACGCTCGCTGAAAAATTGCCACTCACGTAATCCGAGGGGTCCAGCGCGTACCTTCCCCCCTTTTTATAGGCCGATATGTTTACCCTGTTGTTGCTCGAGACCGCTTCCTTGTAAATCAAGCGCACCCCGTTCGATAGCTGCAATTCGGTTGCCTCGATGCCCGGTATTTCGGTTTTGCTCACTACATGGCCCGGCTTGGGTTCCTGCTCCAGCAGATCACTCGGCACGTCTATCTCCAGCTCGTATGGGGTTACCGCGACAGCCCGGGCGGAATCTACAAATTGGAGCAATTGCACCGAGTCGGTGAGATTATTCTCTTCGAACGAGGAGAAAAGGTGAAACGCGGGCTTGTGTGCTATCAGCTTTTGCAAGGCCTGCAAAACGGTGGTTGAATCAATTTGATCCAAGTATTTTTTAGTCAAACGTAACTCCTCTTGGGGCGTGGTGAGCACGTGATCCTTGTAAAAGTCGGCATACAGCTCGTTCATGTACCTGGATGAGCTAATGGGTTGCTCGGATGTGGCTGAACGTTCTCTCGAACTCAGGTAGGATTTCTTTACCCTTGTTATCTCCTCCGGCCGGAAGCCATACCTCTTAATCTGTTCGAGATGAGTAATAAACGCGGCCAACCCCTCTTCTATTTTGTGGGGCATTAACTCCACGGATGCCATGGCTATTCCTTTGGTATTCAGAAAATCTGAAATGCCCATGCTTCCCTTGGCATACACGTCGTGGTCGAACGACAAGGCGTTGAACCGGTTCCTCGTGAGACTGTTTATCAGGCTCCGTAGCAAATAAGGGTAATAGTCGCTCTCTTCCCTTACCGACCCCATCATCGGGACCAGTTGTATGATGGTCACCTCTGGTTTTTTAAGGGCTTCGTTAATCACCACTTTTGCCTCGTTGGCAGTATAATCGGGTATGGTGTAATGCTCCGGTGCCCGCGGGTTACTGTTTGTCATCCCGCCAAACTTCTCCTTTATCATTTCCTCCACTTGTGCGGGGTCTACGTCGCCTGCCACGGCCACGGCGGCCAAGCTGGGTTGATACCACGACTCGTAATAATCGCGCAAGGTTTGGTATTGAAAGTTCTGGATCACGGCCGTGTCGCCAATAACCTTTCGTTCAGAGAACCTCGAGTTATTCATCAATCCATGCAGTAGCGCGTCGTTCACGGCTGCTTCGGGACGTTGTTTCGAGAGCCATTCCGACATGATAACGCCTCTTTCAGCGTCTACTTCCTCATCCTCCAGTAGCAATCCATCCAACCAGTCGGCCAAGATGGTCATGGCTGTATCCACCATCCCTATCGAACTGGAGGGCAACGTTAGTTTATAAACCGTTTCGTTGTACGAGGTGTGCGCGTTGAGGTCCCTGCCAAACTTGGCACCTTTCGACTCCAAGAACCGTATGAGCTCATTATTAGGGAAATGGCGGGTTCCGTTAAAAGCCATGTGTTCCAAAAAATGAGCCAATCCTTGTTGTTCGTCCGTCTCGTAAATTGATCCCGATTTTATAAAGAGCCGGTAAACAGCTTCCCCTTTCGGGTAATCGTTTGGAAAGATATAGTATGTAAGTCCATTGTTTAACTTGCCTTTCACGAGCTTGGAATTCTGAAGGATCTCTTGTGCCGGCATAAATCCGGCCCAAACAAGCACGAGGGCAAGCAGCAATGGTTTTTTCAAATAAGACATTATATTTTAGTTATTGTAAAGACCGATTGATTTTTATCGGGCCCGGGTAGGCCGATGTCGTATCCTTTATCGTTACTAATTAATCGAATCGTGATCGAGTTGTCTTTTTCCGGATCCACGGGATTCGGGTACCATTGAACGCGAATGGGCATGTCATAAATGCCGGGCAGGAAGGTCAGGGTATTCCCCTCGGTCAGGATTTTATAATCCCTGCCATCTTGCAGGCCATCTCCTACTTCTATTTCATAGGTTACCGTAACCGTTTCGGTTGAAGCAGGCGAGCTCAAGTAGACGTTGTAGGTGCCCACCATGGTGGCTTTCGAAGAGACCGTGGTGCTCGATGACTCGTTCATCATGATATGCACGAACTTGAGGTCGTACGGGGGGATCTCCTCCAGTCCACACGCGGTGGACAGTAACATCAAGAAGCTTGCCAGATAGGGAAGGGTTTTATTTCGTTTCATATTTAAAAGTTCAATTATTAACGGTTGGGTTGCCTTGCATGTTCGTGTTGGCGTTCAATTCGGTTTGAGGGATGGGCAACACGAACAGATCGTTCGGGTAGGGAAGAAACTGCACGTTTGAAGCGGTATTGGAACCACGTACCAGATCGTCTTTCCATCTCACGATATCAAAAAAGTTATGACCCTCAAATGCAAGTTCTTTTACTCGCTCCCTCTTTATCAATGATAGGAGGTCTTGGTCATCGGAGTACTCCAGCGTGAGCTCGGAGCCGCTCGTGTTAAACGCTCTCCCGATAATAGCCTTCAGGTCGCTCGACGCTTCCGTCAACTCGTTCTTGCCCACGTGTGCCTCTGCCCTGTTCAGGTACATTTCCGA
>JAAYTC010000108.1 GCA_012518155.1 Bacteroidales bacterium
ATTTATTGTTTTGTCTGTTTTTCAGTTGATATTTATCAATTATTTACTCTTGATTAAATTTAGCAAGTATTGCCCGTAGCTGTTCTTTTTCATGGGCTCGGCAATTTCAACCAGCTTCTCTGCCGTGATCCAACCGTTATTCCAAGCGATCTCCTCGAGGCAGGATATCTTGAGCCCTTGTCGCTTTTCAAGCACCTCGACAAACGTAGAGGCTTCGGCAAGCGACCCGTGGGTGCCGGTGTCGAGCCACGCGAAGCCGCGGCCCAATAACTGTACTTTTAGCCGCTGTTGCTGCAGGTAGGCTTGGTTCACCGTGGTAATCTCGAGTTCCCCCCGGTCGGAAGGTTTTACCTCTTTGGCGACGCGTACCACGCTATTCGGGTAAAAATAGAGCCCGACAATCGCGTAATTCGATTTGGGATTTCTGGGCTTTTCTTCGATGCTAAGCACGTTACCGGCCGGGTCGAATTCGGCCACACCGTAACGTTGCGGGTCGTTCACGTAGTACCCGAACACGGTGGCATTGTCGTGCTCCTCGGCCTCGTTTACCGCTTCGCGCAACATGGTGGGGAACCCCTGCCCGTAGAAAATATTGTCGCCTAACACCAGGCAAGCGGAATCGTCGCCAATAAATTCCTCCCCGATGATAAAGGCTTGCGCCAGGCCATCGGGGCTCGGTTGCACGGCGTACTCGAAGCGAACGCCGTAATCGCTGCCATCGCCCAACAATCGTTGAAAAGCGGGAAGATCTTCCGGGGTGGAAATAATAAGGATCTCCCGGATCCCTGCCAACATGAGAGCGGAGATGGGATAGTAAACCATGGGTTTGTCGTAAACGGGTAGAAGTTGCTTGCTTACCCCCTTGGTGATGGGGTATAAACGGGTGCCGGAACCTCCGGCGAGAACGATTCCTTTCATCGTGTGTTCATTTTAAAAGACTCCACGTCATAATTATTAACATTTACAAAAATACAATAAAAAGAACGAGCGGCAACTATAATTACCTTTCAAAACCTTTCATCGTTATTGAAAGCCTTTGTAGCAATGGCATAAAGCCAGAAAAGCAGTGGCGTTAGTCGATTTTTTCGACCATTGATCGGCTCATTTCCACCGTGGCACATCCCAATTGCCAGATGCGGAGCGCGATGGTGGATTTCCCGTCTACCAAAATTAGTTCTCCTTCTAACCCGGTAAGGGAGCCTTTAATCACGCGTACCTTTTCCCCGGGCTGTAGGTCGCCGGAGTCGAACGATACCGGGCTATCGGAATAGTCTACCATAAACCGGAAACGATCCATCTGTCCCTGGGGGATTTCAGCGGGAGCTCGTTCGCCGCGGAGTACAAGGTAGCGTAACACCGAGGGGAGTTCGATCACGGTACGCTGTTCATTGGCATCTACTTGCACGAAAATCATCATCGGGATCAGTACCCGCTCCACCTTCTTCCGGCGGTCGCTCCACTGGCGCACCTCCTCCTGCAAGGGCAGGAAATGGGTGATGCCCAACTGGGCCAATCGATCCCTCACCTTTCTCTCGTGGTGCATTTTCACGTATGCTGCAAGCCATCGTTTTTTCGACATTCTTGACTTTCTATATTTTCAATCTCCCGACAAATATACTATCAATTAAACAATTTCGCCAATCTTGGTTCAACAAAATTCGATCACTTGGGCACGAAATTCAATCAGTAGGGTACGAGATTCAAAATGATGCAATGCTCCCTTAATTCTTTCAGTATCTCGTAGCCCTTACTGTTGACCGCCCTTTTCCCATGAGCAAGCTGATAAACCTGCAAGGGATTCACACCGGTTTTTCGCGCGATAGCACGATACGTTTTTTTGTTTTTAGATAGAAAAGTATATCGAAATAGCTCGTCATCGCGACGCGCACCCGTGTATCTAGAATAGTATTTTTGTTAACATTGCGAAAATTAACAGGACGAGAGGGGAATTATCTTAATTTTGTAAGCGTGTAATCGCTTTTTGCCCCTGTCGACTAAGGGAGTTGCCGTTGAACGGTCAGGGCGAGAATATAATCGTTGAATAGACTACATGTACGCTATATTTCTCTTTTTTATTTTTTTTTTCACGTGCCCGGCAAATTCGGCAGGTGCGACGAACGCGATAGATGCGACACACGCGACAGATACGACGAACGCGACAGACATACCGGCCACAGAGGTGAGGGCGGTGTGGTTGACAACGAACTACGGGTTGGACTGGCCACGGAACCGAACGAGTCACGAGGCGCAAAAGCAGGAGCTTATCGAAATTCTGGATAACTTGCAGAAGTTTCATTTTAACACGGTGATGTTTCAGGTGCGAGCACGGGGCGAGGTGTTGTACCGATCGGTGCTGGAGCCCATGTCGTCGCTGATTATTCCCGCCGGGCCGGGGCAACCGCCCTTCGATCCGCTGGCTTTCGCGATAGAGGAGTGCCATAAAAGGGGGATGGAGATTCACGCGTGGATGGTGACCTACCCGTTGGGGGCAGAGCGGCACGTGAGGAGCCTGGGGCAGCGTTCGATTACACGAAAGGAGCCTTCCTTAACTAAGCGGTTTCAAGGGGAGTGGTTTCTCGACCCGGGGAACCCGCGCACCGACGATTACCTGATCGCCCTGGTAATGGAGGTGGTGGAGAATTACGACGTGGATGGGATTCATTTCGACTATATACGTTATCCCGATAACCGGGGCCGTTTTCCCGACGATGGGATGTATCGGCTACACGGGAAAGGGATGGCGCGGGCAGATTGGCGACGGAGAAATATTACCCGTTTCGTGACAAAGGTGTACGACCGGGTGAAGGAGACTAAGCCGTGGGTGCAGGTAAGCAGCGCGCCGCTGGGGCGTTACCGCGCGCTGAACGGCGTGGGGGGCGGATGGACGGCACTGGAGACGGTGTTTCAAGACGCGGGGCACTGGATGCGAATCGGTAAGCACGACGCGCTCTACCCGATGATGTATTACAAGGATCAGCTGTTTTACCCGTTCGTGGACGATTGGGTGGCACAAGGTAATGGCCGGATCGTGGTACCAGGACTGGGGGTGTACCAGATGATCGAACTGGGATGGCCGCTACAGGATATCGTGAACCAAATGGATCATACGCGAGAGAAGGAGGTGCACGGGCAGGCTTACTTCCGGGTGGATAACGTGCTCGCGAACACGAAGGGGATTTTGAAGGAGCTGGAAAAATATTATCGCCGCCCGGCGAAGCTTCCGCCGTTGAAGTGGCTAAGCGATTCGATACCGGAGAAGCCGGGCGATTTACGCGCGGAACGTAACGGAGAGGGGTTGTTCGAACTGGCATGGGAAGGCAGCGACGAGAGAGTGACGTATAATATCTACCGGAGTGAAACGGATAGCTTGAACACTGACGACGGGGACCAGTTGATCGCCACGGGGTTGCGACAAACCATCTTTCACATGGTGGTGCCGGACAACGATCAAGCTTATTACTACTATATCACGACGTCGGACTCTTTTCATAACGAAAGTGAACCCTGTATACCCGCTTTTTTTTATCACTCGGAGACAGTAAAGTAACCATATTGTGATGGCAAATACGCGGGGAAATAGAAAAAAAATCCTATTTTTGTAGCCATGGATTCCAATCTGAAATTAAAAAAGCAGGTGCATCAGGAGTTTATGGAGTATCTCACGCTGCATAAACAGAGGAAGACACCGGAACGGTTCGCCGTGCTTGACCATATATATTCCACGAAAGGACATTTCGACGTGGACTCACTTTATAAATCGATGCTGGAGAGAAGTTTTAGAGTGAGCCGTGCCACGCTGTATAACACGATCGACTTGCTGTTGGATTGTGGCTTGGTGGTGAAACACCAGTTCGGGGGGAATATGTCGAAATACGAGCGGTCGTACGGGAACGAAAACCATAATCACGTGATTTGTACCACGTGCGGCGAGGTGAGGGAGATGGAAAATGACGATTTGCTGACGCCCGCGCAACTGAAAAAGATACGAAAATTCACGGTCAACTACTATAGCATGTATATTTATGGAACATGCAGTAAATGTACGCACGCGAAGAATATGAAACTGAGGAGGCTGACCCGGCAAAGCAACAAAGGCAAAGCGAATAAAGGGAAAAAACAGCCGACAACGAAAGGAAAACGATAGCTTATCGCGATACTGAAAAATAAACGATTTAGATAAAAATGAAGGTTGATGTAATTCTTGGGCTCCAATGGGGCGACGAAGGTAAAGGAAAAGTGGTGGATGTGCTTACACCCGGTTACGAAATGGTGGCACGGTTCCAAGGAGGGCCCAACGCGGGACACACGCTGGAGTTCGAGGGTAAAAAATTTATCCTCAAGTCGATTCCGTCGGGTATCTTCCAAGAGGGAAAAATTAACGTGATCGGTAACGGGGTGGTGATCGACCCGGCACTCTTTAAATTGGAGGTGGAAACGCTGGAGGAGTCGGGGCATACGCTCACCGACCGCCTCTGTATTTCCAAGAAGGCACACCTGATTTTGCCCACGCACCGGCTGCTGGACGCGGCGTCGGAGAAGGCGATGGGCGACGCGAAGATTGGTACCACCGGAAGGGGTATCGGACCAGCGTATACCGATAAAATTAGCCGTCACGGGCTGAGGGTGGGGGACCTGTTTCATGACTTCGAAACAAAATACCGCAAGGCGGTGCTGAGGCACAAGGAGATGCTGGATCAGTACGATTTTGAATATGACCTGCCCGGGCTGGAGAAGCAGTGGTTTGAGGGGGTGGAGAAAATGAAGGAGTTCCAAATTATTGATAGCGAGCACGTGATTCAACGGCACTTGGACGAGGGGGGCACGGTACTGGCCGAAGGGGCGCAGGGCTCGATGCTGGATATCGACTTCGGGTCGTACCCGTTCGTGACCTCTTCAACGACCTCTTGCGCGGGGGCGTGCACGGGCCTGGGGATCTCGCCGAGGCAAATCGGGGAGGTGTTTGGTATTTTCAAAGCCTATTGTACCCGGGTGGGCAGCGGGCCTTTCCCAACGGAGCTGTTCGATGACGATGGGCAACGACTGAGGGACAATGGCAATGAGTATGGCTCGGTAACGGGACGCCCGCGGAGGTGTGGGTGGATCGACCTGGTGGCACTGAGGTACACGATTAAACTGAACGGGGTGACCAAATTGGTGATGATGAAGAGCGACGTGTTGGATGAATTTGAATCGATCAAGGCGTGCATCGCTTACCGGGTTAACGGGCAGGAGACGGAAGAGTTGCCGTATGACCTGGAAACAGGGATCGAACCGGTATACGTGGAGTTGCCGGGGTGGCAAGCCGATATGACGAAGATACAGTCGGAGAACGAGTTCCCGGAGGAATTTAATAACTATGTCACTTTCCTGGAGGAGGAGCTGGAGGTGCCGATCACGATCGTGTCGGTAGGACCGGACCGGGCGCAGACGATTATCCGTTGATCGCTTTCTTTTAATCGGCACGATATTTGCACATTCATAGCGTATAAGCAATACGTTAACTCAAAAAGAGTTCAGGCTAAAACTTAGGAATTTTATATATGGCAACAATTTGGATTTTATTTATCGCGATAGCGATTGCAGGATGGATCGTGCAAGGCACGTTGCAGAGCCGGTTTAAAAAATACTCCCGAATTCCGCTTCGAAACGGGATGACGGGGAAGGAGGTGGCGGAGAAGATGCTGCACGAGAACGGGATTCACGATGTGCAGGTGATCTCGGTGAGGGGAAAACTGACCGACCATTATAACCCGCTGAACAAGACGATTAACCTGAGTGAGCCGGTCTACGGTTCGCATAGCGTGGCCGCCGCCGCTGTAGCGGCACACGAAACGGGGCACGCCATTCAACACGCGGTGGGGTACGCGCCGCTCAAGATGCGATCGGCGTTGGTGCCGGTTATCTCCTCTACCTCCAAGTGGGTGATGTGGGTGATTTTGGCCGGTATTATCATGATACAGACTTTCCCGATGCTTATTTGGTTTGGTATCGCGATGTTCGCGCTCACCACGCTCTTTAGCTTCGTGACGCTGCCGGTGGAAAAGAATGCCACCAACCGGGCTATTCGATGGCTAAGCAGCGCGGGGATTACCGACGTGAGTAATCATAACCAAGCGGTGGACGCTCTGCGATGGGCGGGGTATACCTACGTGATCGCGGCACTTAGCTCGCTGGCTACCTTGCTCTATTACGTGATGATTGCCATGAGCGGCAGCAGACGCTGATCAAGAATCAGGCAAGAGTCGGGTTAGAATCAGGCAAGAGTCGGGCAAGAATAAGGAAGCGGCAACAACAATGAAGTTGACAACAAGTAACAGACACTGATAAGAAATAGGAGACGAATTTCGCTCGTGATTTTTAGTGAAGACGGCAACATTTGCCGTCTTCACGTGTTTAAAAAGGTGGACAAGCCAAAGAAAGGAAGCTTGAACTTGGCGGTAAACTACGTGAAGATGAAAACAGTATTGATCACGGGCGGTTCGGGAATGGTGGGCAAAGAGCTGACCAAGCTTTTAACCGGTAATAATTACCGGGTGATATGGCTCAGCCGAGAGCGACATGTGAAGGCGGAGATTCCGCGCTACCGGTGGGATTACCGACGAGGTGAAATCGACCTCGAGGCGGTGAAGCAAGCCGATGTGATTGTACACCTCGCGGGGTCGAACTTGGGCGACGACGCGTGGACGAGGATGAAGAAGCAACGGATCGTGGAAAGCCGCGTGCAGACGGCCAGATTGTTGCTTGAGACGGTGAAAAAACTGGATAAGCAACTGGACGTGTTTGTGTCGGCCTCGGCAGTGGGCTACTACGGCATGGCGACAGTCGACCGGGTCTTCACCGAGGCGGACGTGCCGGCGAAAGGGGATTTCCTGAGCCGCACTTGCAAGAAATGGGAGAACGCGGCGTTTACTTTCCAGGAGGAACGGGGTATTCGTACCGTGGCACTGCGTACGGCTTTCGTGATCGCGAAGGAGAGCGACGGGTTCAAGAAGATGCTGCTCCCTACCCGGATAGGGCTGGGTGCACCATTGGGCTCGGGCAGGCAGGCGATGAATTGGGTGCATATCGACGACCTGTGCCGAATGTATCTCAAGGCAATCGAGGACAGGTCGATGCGCGGGGTATACAATGCCGCGGCACCGCACCAAACGACCAACAAGGAGTTCATGCAGGCATTGGCGAGAGGGATGAAACGCCCCTTCTTCTTCCCGAAGGTGCCGTCGTTCTTATTGCGGCTTTTCATGGGGGAAGCGGCCGGAATGATACTGGAAGGGAGTCCCGTTTCGTCGGAGAAGATTCAAAACGCCGGGTTCTCGTTTGATTATCCCAATGCAGACGGGGCTATTGCCGCAACCCTGGAAGCGATAAAAGAAACCGCCTCATAATTTTCGCCGGAACGGAAACAATTTAACGGGGAAGTACGTTTAAGTTTAAGAATCACAGCTGTTTTTAAATGAATTAACAGCACGTTTATACTGTCTCAACTGCGCGTGGATGCTGTTATAGTTCGCGTGGATGCTGTTATAGTTAGTGTCAGCATTATGTTGATTACAACCGGCATGAATCAAAGGCCGATGAGGAAAGATTATTTTTAAGGGTAATCTATTGAACCTAAACTGCAAAACAATGAAACCAACCGTGTATGTGTTTCTTTTTAACGGGTATATCGACTGGGAAGTCGGATACGTGATGCCCGGTTTAATTCACTCGGGAAAAGCAAAAGTGCAATCTTTCTCGTTAGATGGGAAGAAAGTGAAATCGGCAGGAGGCTTACGCGTGAAACCCGACCTGGCAATCGATGAGGTGAAGGTGGACGAAAATGCGCTCCTGATCCTTCCAGGGGGTGTGCCTTGGGAAGAGAATAAGATTACCGGGATGGATCAATTGGTGAAGGAGTTCCTGGAGAAAGGGATGGCAGTGGGCGCGATCTGCGCGGCGACTGTCTTCTTGGCACAGTTGGGTGTATTGGATGATATGACACACACGAGCAACGGGTTGAAGTACTTGAAGCAGCATGCTCCTGATTACGAGGGGGAGTCGCTTTACGTCGACGTGCCGGCACTGCAATCGGGAAAGCTGGTGACGGCGTCAGGGACGAGCTCGGTGGAGTTCGCGAGGGAAATTTTCTCGCTTACCCATGCCTATACCGAGGAGGAACTGGAGGAGTGGTACATGCTCTTCCGGATGTAAGACTATATCACGTGTTTCCCTAAATTATCTTACGATGTCGTCGCATTACGAAACCATCGATCAATATATCAGGGCTTATCCCGGCGAAGTACAGGAGAGGCTTGACATGCTGCGGAGACTAGTGCACGAAACGGTTCCCGAGGTGGAGGAGTCGATCAGTTACCAGATGCCGGCTTTCAGATACAAGGGAAAGATATTGCTCTATTTCGCGGCGTATAGCAACCATATCGGGGTGTATGCGACGCCCCGCGCGAACGAGGCGTACGCGGATCAATTGGCGACGATGGGTTTTAAAACATCAAAAGGAACCATACAGTTACCCTTTAATAAACCTATTCCCGTGGAACTACTGTGCGATATCGCACGATTTAAAGCATCATCCATCGAGGAGGATAAAAAAGCAGGAGGAAAATTATGAACAAGTCAATGTATCCATGCATCTGGAGCAACCATAACGCGCGGGTGATGGCTGATTTTTACGTGTCCGCCTTTCCAAACGCGCGGGTGGTAGACGAGAACCAGGCCGTAGTTGTGTTCACGGTAAACGATCAACGCATCATGCTGCTGAATGGCGGGGAGATGTTTAACCCTACACCTACTATATCGCTCATGTACTTGAGCAGCGACGAGAAGGAGGTGGAGGAGATTTACCGGAAATTAAGTGATGGCGGCAAAGACCTAATGCCGCTCGACAGTTACGGTTTTAGCAAAAAATACGCGTGGGTGGAGGATCGGTTTGGAATGACGTGGCAGCTCTATACCGGTAACGAGAAAGATATCGCCCAAAAGATAGTGCCCACGTTGATGTTCGTGGATAAAAATAACGGCAAAGCGGAAGAGGCGGTAAACTTCTACATGTCGATTTTTCCCGCATCGGGAGAGGCGAGATTTAGCCGGTACACGGGTGAAGAGGGGGAGACCCTCGGAAATATTCAACATGGACAATTCGTGGTGAATAATTACATGATGATGATCATGGATAGCTCCTACCCGCACTCCTTTAACTTCAACGAGGGGGTGTCGTTAGTGGTGGAGTGCAATACACAGGAAGAGATCGACCTTTACTGGGAACGCCTGATCGCCGATGGGGGCGAAGAGGGGATGTGTGGCTGGCTGAAAGACCGATTTGGGGTGAGCTGGCAGGTCGTCCCGGCGGTGATCGATAAGCTGATGCAGCGCTCACCCAAGGTGTTGGAGATGATGATGAACATGGGGAAACTGGATATTCAGAAGCTGAGAGAAGCCGCGGAAGGATAGCTCGCCTCTTTTTTACTCGATGCTTTTGCCCGGTACCAAGGAATATTCCAACGGTACCGGGCAATGTTTTAATTGACTGTTGTTTTTGCCGGCCCAATGCGGTAGAGTTGTCCCGCGTCGGTCACGGCATACAAGGCACCGTCGGCCCCTTCACCCACATCGCGGAATCGTTCCCCTTCGTCCACAAGCAACCGCTCTTCACCGATCACTTTGTTATCTTCGATTACCAGCCGCGCGATATGTCTACTGCTCATTCCCGCGAGGAAGAGATTATTCTGCCACTCGGGAATCGCGTTGGAGCTGTAAAAGGCCATCCCGCTGGGCGAAAGTACCGGATCCCAGTAGTAAACAGGCTGTTCCAGCCCCTCCATTTGGGTGATGCCCTCTCCAACGATTTCGCCGCTATACTCGATGCCGTAGGTGATGGTGGGCCATCCGTAATTGAGCCCCGGCTTGATAAGGTTCAGCTCGTCGCCCCCCCTCGGTCCCATCTCGTTCAGCCATAATTCTCCCGTCACCGGATGTATGTCAAGTCCCTGCGCGTTGCGGTGCCCGTAGGTGTATATCTCGGGCAGCGCGCCTTCCGTACCAATAAAGGGGTTCCCGGGAACGGGATCGCCCTCCGCGGTGATGTGGATAACCTTTCCATACCCGTTGTCTAACTTTTGTGATAAGGGGCGTGTGGCACGGTCGGAACGTTCGCCGGTGGAGACGAATATATGCCCGTTTTTGTCAAACAGCAGCCGGCTGCCAAAATGCATGCTGTTGTCGTAATAGGGAATCGCTCGGAAAATGATCTCGAAGTTTTCGATGCTCGTTTCATCGTCCGAAAGCCTGCCTTTTCCCACCGCGGTTAACGATCCCTGGGCAGTTCGTTCCGCCAGCGTGAAGTAGAGCACCCGGCTGGTTTCGAAGTCGGGCGCGGGAGCCACGTCCATTAATCCTCCTTGACGGCGGTCGTCCACTTCCGGGAAACCTTCAATTTTGTCGCTAAGGGTGCCATCGAGTTGGGCTACACGCAGGGTGCCTCCCTTTTCGGTGATGGCGATCCTGCCGTCAGGCAGGGCGGTCACGGCCCAAGGGCTCGAAAGATCATCCGTCAAGACCTCTATCGTGTATTCTGTAGTAGTTCGCACGCCCGCGACACGGGTCTGCCCCTCGAACGCGGGTTGGAAGTCAGAATTGGGGGCCTCTGTTTCCACGGGGGGCAAAGTGCCCTCGGGGAGTTCCTTTTGCTCTTCTTTTTGTTGTTCGCACGACGCGGAGAGTAATGTAAACGCTACCGCGAAAAGAATAGACATCTTAAATTGGTTCATACCGGTCTGTTTAAATGATTTGTATATTACTGTGATTGTTTTGGAGCCAAAACGGGCGCACGCTCATATAACACCCTCTGTACTATAATTGTTTACCGAAGTTTCGGGGCGCGTATTTACCCTTCGTGAAAGGATAGCTGCACGTATTTACGTGTTATGAAGACGATGGCAGCGGGTATTAAGTTTCGTGAAGAGATGGAAGTGCGTATTACGTTTCGTGAAGACGATAACAGGCCGGGACGGTTTGAATTACTGGATGAAAATAACATTTAGGGAAGCCCAAGTGTTATAGTAACTAATTAGGTGCATCACGATATGCCGAAACATAATCAAACTCATATTAAAACAATAATTGTATGAAAACAGGAATTACGGGAGCTACCGGGCAATTGGGCCGTCTGGTAGTAGAGAAACTAAAAGGAAAAGTAAATAACGATACGCTGGTCGCGTTGGTGCGGTCGCCGGAGAAGGCGAGCAGCCTGGGCATCGAGGCAAGGGCATTCGATTATACCCGGCCCGATACATTGGCAGAAGCACTTAAAGGGATTGATCACCTGCTGCTGATCTCCAGTAATGAGGTGGGACAACGTAGGGCACAACACGAGAATGTGATTAACGCGGCACGTGAGGCGGGCGTGAAATGGATCGTCTACACGAGCTTGCTGTACGCCGATCGCTCGTCATTGAGCCTTGCCAAGGAGCATGCCGACACGGAACAGTTGTTGAAGGAATCGGGCATCCCGCACACCATCCTACGGAACGGTTGGTATACCGAGAATTACACCGGTTCGATCGATGGAGCGCTGCAAGCCGGGGCATTTATTGGCAGTGCCGGAGAGGGGAAGATCTCTTCGGCCCCGAGGGAAGATTATGCCGAAGCGGCCGCCGTGGTACTGTCGGAAGAAGGGCACGTGGGAAAGGTATACGAGCTGGCGGGGGACACGTCGTACACGCTGAAAGAGCTGGCCGCGGAGGTATCCAAGCAGACTGGAAAAGAGATTCCTTATAACAACTTGCCGGAAGGGGAGTACGCGAAAGTGTTGGCGTCGGCCGGGGTCCCGGAGGAGTTCGCGCACGCGATCGCCCAGTGGGACGCGGGAGCTTCGAACAACGACCTGTTTAATGACGAGCGGGTGCTTTCGAAGCTGATCGGTAGGCCCACCACGCCCTTGAGCGACACCGTGAAAAGAGCTATTTGATCTCGAACTCGATCCACTCCGAACGATCGGGTGGAGTGGGAGTGGCGACCTTCGGGCGAGGGTTTGATTTGAGCTCTTCCAGGAGTACTTCCACGGCTTTCTCCAGCGAAGGATCGTTGCCGTTGGCCAGCTCTTCGGGACGGTCTACCACCTCGATATCGGGGTAAACGCCGATCCCTTCGATGATCCATTGTCCGCTATGGTCGTAGATTCCGAAGCGGGGGACAGAGATGTAGCCGCCGTCCACCAGCCGGGCGTTGCCGGAGATGCCGACGAGCCCTCCCCAGGTGCGGGTGCCGATTAGCTTCCCTTCGCCGGTCTCCCGGAAGAAGTAGGGAAACGCGTCGCCCCCGGAGGATGAGTAACCATTAATTAACATCGCCTTGGGTCCGTCGTGCGCGATACCGGGCGATTTCATGGGAAGGGGCAGTCCGTTGCGGTGCCAGTAGACGAGCGTGCGCCGATTCAGGAGGTCGATCATCCGGTCGGGGATAAAACCGCCGCCGTTATACCGGTCGTCGATAATAAGCGCATCTTTGTGGTGATACGCGAGCATCCCCTTGAAGAGCTCCCGGTTTCCATCGATGGCGGTGTTGGGCACGTGAATGTAACCAATACGCCCCCCCGATAGTCGGTCGGTCATCTCGCGGCGTTCGCGCACCCAATCCATGTAGCGGAGCTCATGCTCGTTGGTGATGGTGTGCACCGTGGAAGTTCGGGGTGTAGCACCGGAAGAGGAGGCTACCGTGAGCTCGATATGCCGATTCCCCAAGTTTTCCAGTAGTTCGTAGGGGTTTTGATCGGTGGTGAGCTCTTGGCCGTTGATTGCCAAGATGAAATCTCCCTCCTTCACGTCCACTCCCATTTCGGTGAGCGGTGAGCGTCGGCTCTGGTTCCAGTTCTCGCCGGCGTATATTTTTCGAATCTTGTAGCGGCCGGCGGAGAGGTCTGCTTCCAGTTCCGCGCCGAGGAGTCCCCCCTCCACGCGATCCACTCGCGCGATATCGCCCCAGTCTACGTACGCGTGGCCGGTATTGGTTTCGCTCACCACCTCGTTCAAGATATAGTCGAGGTCGAACCGGCTCGGCACGTATGGCAGCAGTTCGCCGTAACTTTTTTGTATCCCGTCCCAATCTACCCCGTGCAAGTTATCGACGTAAAAGTAGTCCCGGAAAATGCGAAACGCGTCGGCATAAATCTGGTTCCACTCCTCCCGGGGATCGATCTTCATTGTCAAGTGCTCGAGGTTGAGGGTGTTTTCCCCCACTTTTTGTCCCGGTTGGTTCTTGGCAATCGCGTAATTGCTTCCCGTGCGGTAGATAAACGATTTTCCGTCGGCGGCGAGTTGCCCGTTGTTCGCGCCGTTCAGGATATCTTCGATTTTCTCCTCCTTGATGTGGTAGCGTGCTATTTTGTTGCCCGTGCTAAAGAGAAGCCCTTCCTCCACGGCCCCGATAAGGCGGTAGTTGCCAGCTTCTACCGGCAGTGCCTGTACCCGGCGGTTGATATTATCAAGGTCGATGGTCACTTTTACCTTGTCGGCCGCTGCTTTACCGCCGGTTTTTTCACCGTTGTTTTCCTTATCGTTCCCTCGATCTTGATTATCGTTCCCTCGATCTTGATTACTGTTCCCTCGATCTTGATTACTGTTCCCTCGATCGCGATTACCCGTGGCGTTGCCTTGGTCCCCGTAGGATTCACGATCCTCTTTGTAGGGCGCGAGGCTCGTACCATCGTCCCTCAGCGGGAGAGCGTAGACGCGGGTAGCGTTATTATAGAGATAATCGAATTCGAAACTGCTGAATGCCAGGTTGAAATCGCGATTGGAGAGGAAGAAGAGGAATTTCCCGTCCCGGCTGAAAATGGGACTATGGTCGGAGTAGGTCTCGCCGGTCAATTGATGTTTTCGGCCGGTGGAGAGCTGGTAAGCCCAGAGAGCCGACTGGTAGTTGGGCGACGATTTGCTGTACGCGATCCAGTCCCCGTCGGGCGACCAGCTATAGTCGTTAATCTCTTCGGCGGTCGCTTCATCGATCGCGGTTTGCTTCCCGGCGGCAATATCCACCAGCCAGAGCTTCATTCCCCGGTCGCTATACACCAGGTGAGTGGAGCGGGGCGACCATTCCGGGGCGTGTTTCCATGCCGATGAGCCTCGAGTAATTTGGCGCGGCTCGGCCCCTTTGGTGTTCTCCAGGAGATAGAGTTCGTACTCTCCCGTCGCGTCGGAGTAGTAGGCAATCTGTTTGCCGTCGGGCGACCATGTCGGGGATATTTCCCGTACTCCTTGTGTGTTGGTGAGGTTCTGCACCTCCCCCTTTTCGGCCGGCAGGCTGAAGATATCGCCCCGGGCTTCGAAGAGTGCCCTTTTCCCCGAGGGGGAGAGGCTATAACTACCAATAAACTCCTTCACGTTTCGGAAGGAGGCGTGTAGGTGCGGGTTGTCATAGAGAATTCCCACGTTGATTTTTCGGTCGTTGCCGGTCGTCAGGTCCAACACGTGCAGGTAACCTCCCAGTTCGTACACCAGTTGGCCGTTACTGCCCGAGGGCCACATCACGTCGAAGTTACTATGACGCGTGATCTGTTGATCTTGCCCTGTGGTAAGGTCGTGTCGCCATATATTGAGGCGTGTATCGCGGTCGGACGCGTAATAAATGGCGTTTTCGTGCCACACCGGCCATTGGTCTGAGCCGGCCCACCGGGTGATTTTCCGTGAACTGTTGTTATCGAGGTCGTAGCTCCAGAGCTCCGTGGCGCGTCCCCCCTTGTAGCGTTTCCAGGTCCTGAATTCACGATCTACCGGCGTGAAGCAGAGTTGGGATCCATCCGGTGAGAAGGTGGCAAATCCCCCGTTAATGATGGGGAGTGCTTCCTCGAGCCCCCCCTCCAGTGAGACAGTAAAGTAGCGTCCATTTCGGTCACCAAACGGGGTGCGATTTGCCCGAAAGAGCACCCTCTTGCTGTCGGGCGTCCAATCGAGCACCACGTGATCGAATCCCCCACGGGGGGGCATCACGCCTGCCGAATTATAGAAGGTAAGTTGCCGTGCCGAGCCTCCCCCCGCGGGAATTACCCACACTTGGCGACTGCCGGAGTACTCCGCCGAGAAGGCGATCCATTGCCCATCGGGAGAGATTTTGGGAAAGAGTTCGATGCCGGGGTGAGAGGTGAGCCTTTTGGCCGTGCCCCCGTGCGCCGGTACTGTCCATATGTCGCCGGCATACACAAACGCTATCAGGTCGCCGTTAATATCCGGTTGCCTCATCATCCGGGCATCGTTCATTGAATAAACGTTCCAACAAGTAGCGATCGTGACGATCAGAATAAATTGTTTTAACATTCTACAAATGTACGCTTTTTTTTCGAAATTTTCGTAAACTCTCTTTTATAGTTTCGTACACGGGATTTAATTTTTAACTGTCAATTGATCAATAATTTGATTATCTTTGTAGTATGCCGTGCGAAATGCCATTCAACTAAATTGGCATTCATTTGTTATTACTCTAATGTCATAGAAAATGACGTTAAGAACAATGGTGTGGTGCGTGTGGAAATACCAACCAAAAAAGAAAATAAAAACGTATGAATCGAAAACTATTGATCAGGGACCTCACGCTGAGGGACGGGCAACAATCGGCTTTTGCCACGCGAATGAACCAATCGCAAGTAGACAAAGTATTACCCTATTATAAGGATGCCAATTTTTACGCCATGGAGGTATGGGGCGGAGCTGTGCCTGATTCCGTGATGCGCTTCTTGGACGAGAATCCATGGGATCGTTTAGAGAAGATAGATCACGCGGTGGGAGACGCTTCGAAATTGACCGCTCTCTCGCGGGGGCGCAACCTGTATGGATACGCGCCGTACCCCGACGAGATCATCGACGGTTTTTTCAAGAACGCGGTGGCGTCCGGATTGAACATCATGCGTATTTTTGACGCGTTGAACGATGTCAATAACATCAAGTCGAGCGTGAAATATATCAAGAAATACGGGGGTATGGCCGATTGCGCGGTCTGTTACACGGTGGATCCGAAGCCGGAGGAACCGGTACGTACGGGACCTAAAAAAAGGGGCCTACTGGGACTTTTTAGCAAGAAGGAGGAGGCACCGGTTGAGAGTACCTACAAGCCGGTATTTACCGACGAGTATTTCCTGAACAAGGCACGGCAGATGCGTGATTTAGGTGCCGATATGATCACGATTAAAGATATGAGCGGCTTGATCCCTCCTTCCCGGGTGGCAAAGTTGATTCCACTTTTCAAGAAAGAGTTGAACCTGCCGATCGATTTTCATACTCACTGTACGCCCGGGTTCGGCCTAGGTGCGGTTCTTACTGCCATCATGCACGGTGCCGATATCGTTGACACGGTGATCTGGAACTTTGCAGGGGGCCCCGCGGCGCCGGCACTGGAATTGATTTATGTTTTCTGCAAGAAATTGGGTATCGAGTTGGACGTGAATATGGAAGCGGTAGCCAAGATCAACGAGAAGTTGTTGGATATTCGCCACGAGTTGGAGCCGTACGACGCGATCAAACAATTCCCGAAGCCCTATAACCCATTAACGGATGAGCTTCCGCCGGAGGTGGACAAACAGTTTAACCTGGCAATTGAAGCGGTAGAGAATGGCGACGAAGCCGCGTTGTTGAATGCATGTTATACCATCGAGTCGCACTTTAATTTCCCGGCCCCCGACGAGCGGGTAAAAGACGCCGAGATTCCGGGTGGGATGTACACCAATATGGTGGCTCAGCTAAAGCAGTTTAACTCCGAGAATATTCTTCCGGAGGCGATGAAGCTGATACCGAGCGTGCGCCGTGACGCGGGGCTACCACCCCTTGTTACGCCCACCAGCCAGATCGTGGGGGTGCAGGCGGTGAACTCAGCCATGAACCTGAAGAGTGGCCGCCCCAAATATGCCAATGCTTCGAACCAGTTTGTGGCACTCGTGAAAGGAGAGTACGGCGAGACACCGGTACCGGTGGATCCCGAGTTTCGTTTCGAGATCGCGGGCACACACGAAGAGGTGGCTTACGATACTTCGACCTACAAGCGGCAAGAAAATCCCGTGTTAGAGGAGTATGGCGGAGTTACCCTGGCAACAGATGAGAAAGATCAGCTGTTATTGGAGTTATTTCCCGCCGTTGCCACAGGGTACTTGCGAAAGAGGCGCCAAGAGGAGTGGGAAGCCAAGCAAGCGGCTTCGTCTGCAGAAGGTGAAAAACAGGCTGCAAGCCCGGTTGCCGCGAGAAGCGACCAAGATGAAACGCCGGACGAAGTACAGGGCCACCGCGTAATTTGCCCTATGCCGGGGAACATCCTGGAGGTAGTGGTGAAGGAGGGCGACGAGATAAAGAAAGGGGAAAACATCCTTATTCTTGAAGCGATGAAGATGGAGAACGATATCACGGCGGAGGTTTCCGGCAAGGTGCATCGTATTTTCGTGCAACCGGGTGAGGCAGTCCGCGAGGGTGCCCCTTTGGTAGAGATCGTGTAACGAAAGATCTATATGGCGCTTTTCAGGATCTCTTCCGCCACGTCGCCCGTCACGTTTCGGTTTTCCCCGAATGCCACCCCTCTTTGGTTAAAGCGACGGGCGATCGTGTGTATGGTCTTCTCGCCGATGCCCTCGTCGGAGAGACGGGTCGTGAGGCCGAGTGACCGGTAGAAAGCTTCGGTCATTTCGATCGCCTTGTCGGCCTTCTCTTCGTCCGTTCCTCCCGCGATGCCAAACACCCGTTCGCCGTATTGTAGCAGTTTAGCCTTTTTCTGTTCTTTCAGTACCCGGAGTGTGGCCGGCATCACGATGGCGAGCGAATGGCCGTGGGTGGTACCGTGCAGTGCGGTGAGTTCGTGTCCGATTTGGTGGGTTGCCCAGTCTTGGGTAATTCCCATCCGTATAAAATCGTTGAGAGCCAGTGTGGCCGCAAGCATGTAGTCGGCCATTAAGTCGTAATCGCGAGGATTGGCTTTGATACCCGGCGCGATCTCGATAAGCGAGAGGAGAAGCCCTTCCGCCCAACGATCCATGATGCGCGACTGTCCCGTCGTGGTGAGGTATTGCTCCAGCACGTGCGTGTAAGCATCGGCCAGTCCACAAGCGATCTGATGTTCAGAGAGCGTGTAGGTTACTTCCGGGTCGAGGATCGAGAACTGGGGGTAATCGCCCCCGAAAGAGTACTTCTCTCGCGTCTCTTCGCGGGTAATCACAGCACCCCCGTTCATTTCGGATCCGGTCGCGGGCACCGTCATCACCGAGGCAAACGGGATTTGCTTTTCGGCTACCCCCTTTAGTACGATATCCCACGCGTCTTCCTCCGTTGCCATTCCCGCGGCGATTAGTTTCGTGCCGTCGAGCACCGAGCCTCCTCCGACCGCCAGGAGGTAGTCGATCCGATTCTCTTTTCCCGTTTGAATTGCTTTACGCAGGGTCTCTACCCGCGGGTTGGGTTCGATGCCCCAGAATTCGATGAAGTTGCGCCCCCTGAGCGACTCCTTCACTTGGTCGTATACCCCGTTGCGGGTGACACTCCCGCTCCCCAGCGTGATCATCAGTTTTACATCCTGTGGCAATAGCTCCGACAGTTTTTCAATTTGTCCTTTCCCGAACACCAAGCGGGTCGGGTTCTGAAAAATAAAGTTCTTCATACCGTCTGTTTTTTCGTGTGGTGCATGAATTCGCATCGGCTTCATGCAGCCCAATTTTTATTCGTGTATTATCCTCTAAAACGGTTTCGCGGGTGAGTTGTTCACCTTTCCCTGAACATCCCTCTCTTTTATTTGTTTCAATTTTATAAATGGCCGGTTGATGCGTCAAGTGGCAGGATCGTTAATTCGATGGATCGAACTCAATGAATAAAGAGGAGAGGATACGGGAGAATTTGCAGGAACCGGAATTCCGGCTCGTGGGGCTGGATCGGTTCAGCTATCCCCTTTACCGGGATGAGGTGGTGTCGCTCTACCTGAACGCATATACCACCGGTGAACCTCCGCAGTACATTGACCCCCTGGAGGGAGAGCAAGTGTTGGATGCCGCCATGCGCTACGGTTTTGGGCGAATGGCATTTATAGGACAGCGCTTGATTGGCGCGTTGATCGCGATGCCGTTGGCGCGTCACGGCGATTTCCCTTCCGTATCGGTCCCTAACTTGGATACCCGTACCGCGCTCTACATCGCCGAGGTGATGGTGCACGCCGACTTTCGAGGCAGCGGAATCGGGACGGTTTTGATGGAGGAGATACTTTCGCGCACGGCGGGGTATTCATCCGCCGTGATTCGCGTTTGGGAGGAGAACCACCCCGCTTGGAACCTCTATCGTAAGTTGGGATTTCGCCCTATAGCGGCCACGACCCAAGTAAAACAACGCACGCGGGACGAGATGTTCAACGCGCGAAAAATATATTTACACTGTTTTATCGATTCAGATTAAAATATCAGAAAATGAAGAATTTACTTGCAAAGACAATTGATTTACGTAGCGGTACGCCGGAAGAGAAGAAGCAGGAGATACGCGACTATTTTCTGAAAACATGGGCGATTGATGAGCTGTTGTATAGCCAATTGAAGTCGGACGACACGTTTTATCTTCGAGGGGATCCCTTGCGACACATTTTGCTCTTTTACCTGGGGCATACCGCCGTATTTTTCATTAATAAGCTCTATCTCGCGCGCTTAATCCACAAGCGGGTCAACCCTCGGTTTGAATCGATTTTCGCGATCGGGGTGGACGAAATGAGCTGGGATGACCTGGATAATAACCATTACGAATGGCCGCCGGTGTCGGAGGTGCGGGCGTATCGCGACGCGGCAAAAGAGGTGATCTTAGGCGTGATTGACCAGACCCCGTTGGAGATGCCCATCGACTGGGATAATCCGTTCTGGATGGTGATGATGGGTATTGAGCACGAGCGTATACATTTGGAGACGTCGTCGGTATTGATCCGGCAGTTGCCATTGGATGAGGTGACAGCAGGCGTTTTCGGACAGCGTTGCCCCACGGTTGATGAAGCCCCGGAGAATGAGCTGCTGCCCGTTTCGGGAGCCATAATGAAACTGGGTAAGCCGTGGGACTACCCATTGTACGGGTGGGATAACGAGTACGGCGAACAGCAAGAGGAGGTGGCCGATTTTGAGGCGGCAAAATATCTTACCTCAAACCATGAATTTCTAGCGTTTGTGGAGGATAGCGGATATGAAACGGAGAGTTACTGGACCGAAGAGGGCTGGGAATGGCGTACTTTCAAGAACGCGGAGATGCCCCTCTTCTGGCGAAAAGGAGAGAATGGCTACCGGTTACGTTTAGTGGCAGAGGAGATCGCGATGCCATGGAGTTGGCCGGTAGAGGTGAACTACCTCGAGGCAAAAGCTTTTTGTAACTGGAAAAGCAAGAAGACGGGCAAAAACTACCGGCTTCCTACCGAGGCGGAGTGGTACCGATTGCACAAGGTAGCCCGGCTTGAGGAGGTGACGAAGTGGGGAGATGCCCCGGGAAACATTAACCTCGAGTATTGGGCGTCGCCCTGTCCAGTGAATATTTTCGAACAGGGCGGATTTTTCGACGTGATTGGAAACGTGTGGCAGTGGACCGAAACGCCGATTACCGGCTTCCCCGGTTTTAAAGTGCACCCGATGTACGACGACTTCTCAACGCCAACCTTCGACGGGAAGCATAACCTGATTAAAGGGGGGTCCTGGATATCCACGGGAAACGAGACGACCATACATTCGAGATACGCTTTTCGCCGGCACTTTTACCAACATGCCGGGTTCCGCTATATTGTATCCGACGCGCCGGTCACCATTCATGAAGCGGAATACGAGACCGACGTGGAGGTGGCACTCTCCTGTGAACATAATTGGGGGGACGCGTACGCGGAAGAGAATAATATGCCGCTTCAGCTGGCATCATTGGCTAACGACTTGTTGAAGGGAGATGAAGAGGCGCGGATACTTGATCTGAATGCCGACACGGGACGATTGGCGTTTGAGTTGGCAAGAAATTACCGGGACGTGACCGCGCTCGATTTCACGGCACGAATGATACGGGTTCCCATCCATCTGCAGGAGCAAGGATTTACCCGCTACACGATGAAAGACGAAGGAGAATTGGTCTTCTTCCGAGAGGTGTTGCTCGCGGACTTCGACCTGATGGAGGCGAGAGATAACATCCGTTTCATGCAGGCCGACGCGATGAACCTGAAGCCTCAGTTCACGGGATACGACTTGATTATCGTGCCGGGATTGTTGGAAGAGCTGAGCGATCCTTCCCTTTTTCTTTCCCGGATAGATGAACGGCTGAACGAGGGGGGATACCTCTTGTTGGCGTCGGATTACGAGTGGGATGCTGATAAAGCAGATCCGGACAAGTGGCCGGGGGGATTCAAACGAGACGGCGAACCGGTGACATCGTTGGATGGCATCAAGCAGCTGTTGCAACCCCACTTCGAATTGCACGTGGACCCCATGGATCTGAAGCTGGTTATGAAAACATCGTCGCGTGTAACGGTGAACCGGCAGATGGAGGTTACGATTTGGAAAAAGATCAGTTAAACCAGCGGGTGAGGGAGGTGAAGATGTTCTCAACTTCCCTTTTTTTTCGGATTTCCGCTTCGTCCGGCGCGAAAACATGCAAGCCTTTATGGAAGATGCGGACATCAATTTCATTTTCCGCTTGCAGCGGTTCCCCATCGACATGCATCACTCCCGACCGGGAGCGTTTGATATGCAACCGTTGGGTGACCAGTGTGGTCATTTTACTGTTCTTATCGATGTTACGGGTAAAAAGCTGAAGGGTGGTTTGAGGTATCTCGAGCGCGTTGAGGGGTTTTAGGATGGATACATTCATCTTCCCATCGTCGAGGCTCGCCCCCGGCGCGATATGAGCCTCGTTGCCATACTGCGATGCATTGGCACAGGTGAGGATGAAAGCACGTTCACGGAGGGTGCCACCGTCGTGCGTGATTTCATATTCGTCCGACTTAAAATCGACCACGCTCTCCAGCACGTTTCGGACGTATCCCAAGGGTCCGCGCCGGCGTTCATCGGCAAACCGGTCGCTGATAAACGCGTCGAATCCAAAACCGCAGGTGCAGAAAAAAATATGGCCGTTTGCCGTGCCATAGTCGATTGCGCGGGTAGAATCTTTCAAGACGATATCGAGTGCCTTTTCCGCGTCGATCGGTATGCCTAAGTCGCGTGCCAGCCCGTTGCCGGATCCCAAGGGGATAATGCCGAGCGCGGTAGAGGTGTTCACTAGCTCCCGAGCGGCTTCGTTAACGGTGCCGTCGCCCCCCGCGACAATCACGCTCTTGAACCCCTCTTGCACTGCCTCGCGGGCAATTTCGGAGGCGTGCCGGGGGTACCCGGTGACCCGGATAATAAGATCCGTCTTCTTTTGATCAAGAGAGGCCGCCACGTCCTCGGGAATGTTTTTCTTTGACTCGGTTCCCGATACCGGGTTGATGATAAGGCACATTTTTTCTTTTGCCATGAATTATTATTTGTTCCCGTCGCGGGGTATGATAGTGAATGGATATACCTATAAACAAACCGTGACTCATTTTGTTTCCTCGCGAGGTTTTCATCAGAAAATCCCGTACATTTGCATTCAAAAAATTGGATAGCTGCCCGAGGCACGATCATCAATGCCCGTGGTGACTTGTTGTCTGATATCCGACATCCGACATCCAAAAATTGATTCATCTATGCAACCCGTTTTTGTACTCATAGTTATAGGTGCCTATTTTGGCATGCTCATGCTTGTTTCTTATTTGACGAGCCGAAAAGGGACGGGCAACGATGCCTTCTTCCGGGCCAATAAATCGTCGAAGTGGTACGTGGTGGCGGTAGCCATGATTGGTACCTCTATCTCGGGCGTAACATTCGTCTCGGTACCCGGGATGGTGCGCGGCTTAGACATGACCTACATGCAGATGGTATTTGGCTTTTTCTTCGGTTACTTGGTGATCGCCTACGTGCTTTTGCCTCTCTATTACCGGTTAAACTTGACCACCATTTACGGGTACTTGGATCAGCGTTACGGGCCAAAGTCGTACAAAACAGGTGCTTGGTTTTTTCTTGTCTCAAAGATCGTGGGGGCGGCAGCGCGGCTTTATCTCGTGGCCTTTATTTTACAAACACTGGTATTCGACACGTGGGGGGTGCCTTTCGTGGCGACCGTCTCCGGGATCATTCTCGTGATTTGGCTCTATAGCCACAAAAGCGGGATCAAGACGATTATATGGACCGATTGGCTGCAGACCATTCTTTTTCTCACGGCGCTGGTGATGATCGTATGGCAGGTGGCATCGCAATTAGGACTGGGCGTGGGGGGCATAGTAGAGGTTGTTCGAGAAAGTACTCACTCCCGTATTTTCGTGTTCGACGATTGGGCGAGCACCCAAAACTTCTTCAAGCAATTCTTTAGCGGAATGTTTATCACGATCGTGATGACGGGTCTGGATCAGGATCAGATGCAGAAGAACCTGACCATACGCACGTTGAAAGACGCGCAAAAGAACGTGGTTTCGTACGGGTTGGCTTTCGCGCCAATCAACTTCCTGTTCCTCTGCCTGGGGGTGTTGTTGCTTGTTTTCGCTTCACAAAATAATATCGCGTTGCCGGAGGTTTCAGACAATATTTTGCCGGTACTCGCGAGCGAATACATGGGCCCGGCGGTATTGGGAATTTTCATCGTGGGGGTTGTTGCTGCTGCTTTTTCGAGTGCTGACTCAGCATTAACGGCGCTGACCACCTCTTTTTGCGTGGATATCTTAGATATGGAAGCGATTCCCGGGACCAAGGAGCAGGAGCAGGAGAAGAGGGACGTTGCCACTCGTCGGTGGGTGCATATCGGCATGAGCGTGGCGTTCGTGTTGATCATCCTGTTGATAGAAACGATTGGCTCCGATAGCATCATCACGGCGATTTATAAACTGGCTTCGTACACCTACGGGCCGCTGCTGGGGCTCTACTTTTTTGGTTTGTACAGCAAGGTAAATCCGATGGACCGGTTGGTGCCATACGTGGCAATCGCGGCACCGGTGCTCTGTTTCCTGATCGAGTCATCGATGTTGTACTTTTTCGATTATCAGGTAGGGTACGAACTACTGTTGATGAATGGGTTGATCACGGGCATGGGCCTTTGGGCCATTTCGAAGAAGAAATTGCCGAGGGCGTAGATTGATTTACTGCCACCTGTAAAGATGTGGTGATGTGATGTGAGGTGAATGATGTTGATTGGTTAAAGATATGATTATAAAGAGTGCAGAATTTGTTATAAGCAACAGCGATTACCGGGAGTGCCCCGCGGATGGTCGCCCGGAGTACGCGTTTATAGGCCGGTCGAACGTCGGCAAGTCATCCCTTATAAACATGTTGACCCACCGGAAAGGGTTGGCAATGACATCGTCCACACCCGGGAAAACCCTCCTGATCAACCATTTTTTGGTCAACGACGAATGGTACTTGGTAGACTTGCCCGGTTACGGCTACGCGCGGCGGGGCAAAGAGAGTCGGGAAAAGCTCCGGGAACTTATCGAGGATTATATACTGGAACGAGAGCAGATGACCAATCTTTTCGTGTTGTTGGATGCGCGCCACGAGGCAATGCAGATCGACTTGGAATTCATGGAGTGGTTGGGAGAAAATGAGATACCGTTTGCCATAGTCTTTACCAAGGCCGATAAGCTGGGCTCCGGCCGGTTGGGGCAAAATATCGCGGCCTATAAAGAGAAGTTGCTCGCGACGTGGGAGGAGTTGCCTCCTATTTTTGTTACCTCTTCCGAAAAGAAACAGGGCCGAGAGGAGTTGTTGGACTATATTTCTAAAATAAACAAAATGGTTTTGTAGGCGCAGGTCATGATCGTAGCCTCCAATCGGTTCAATTTATCGGCTCGGTTCAATTTATCGGCCGAAGGAGCCTCCCATGATATCGAGCAGCTCGTTAGTAATTGATTGCTGGCGGAGTTTATTGTACTCTAAGTGGAGTTCATCCACGAGGTCGTCGGCATTATCCGTGGCAATTTGCATGGCGGTCATTCGTGCCGCATGTTCCGATGTAACGGAATCGACATGTGCCGCGAAGAGCCTGATCTTTACTATCTTTGGAATAAGCTGCTCCAACAATGTGTTCCTATCAGGCTCCAAGATATACTCCACGTCAGCATGGGCCCCCTTCGACGCCTCCTGTTCCAAGTCGGTACTGCTTATGGGCAACAATCGCTCTCGGATTAGTTCTTGGGTACGCGTACTTTTAAAACGGTGATAAATCAGTTCCACCCGGTCTATTTCTCCCGCTTTGAACATCTCCATCAACATTTTTCCGAGTTGCCTTGTATCGTTGTATGCCGGTTTATCGGCGATGATCGTATACCCTTCTCTCGGCTTAAATTTCATCTTTCGTACGGCTTTGGTTATTTTCTCGCCTACGGGGTAGAGAAAAATATTTTCTTTGCCGAGCGATTGGTAATCGCCGATCGCTTCCCGAAGCTTTACAGCCACCGCCTCGTTAAACCGTCCCGCCAGTCCGGTGTTGGATGAAAAGGCGACAAGTGCTACCCGTTTCACGGGCCGTATTTCCATGAAAGGAGAGGGGAGTTGCTCCTCGTCTTCGCCATTCAAAAGCGGGTGTAAAATTCGCTGCAATGTACGCTCGTATGGCCGTAGATGCTGGATAAACCGCTCTGCCCTTTTTTGTTTGGCGGAGGAGACCATCATCATGGCCGATGTAATCTTGCGGGTAGATTGCACCGATTGAAGCCTGCTTTTTATCTCTTTAAGTCGTGCCATGTAGCTCTCCTATTTTTTCAGCGTAGCCACCGTGTTCGCGGCCACCTTTTCGATGGTACCCGTGATATGGTCGTTCATCTCTCCCTTTTTCAGCGGATCGAGCACATCGTGCCGATGCGATGCTTCCAAGGCATCGATGAATTCCTTTTCGAACCGTGGGACTTTCTCCAGGGGGATATCCCGTAGTAGCCCGTGTGTTCCGCAATAGAGCACCGCGATCTGTTGTTCGACGCTCATGGGAGTGTGTACCGGCTGCACGAGCAACTGTTCGTTTTTTTGTCCCTTGTCGATTGTCATTGCCGTTACCGCGTCCATATCGCCCCCGAACTTGGTGAATGCCTCCAACTCTTGGTATTGTGCTTGGTCGATTTTTAATGTACCGGCCACTTTTTTCATCGCTTTAATCTGCGCGTTTCCTCCCACGCGCGATACCGATATACCGACGTTAATAGCCGGCCGGATACCCCGGTTAAAGAGGTCCGATTCGAGGAATATTTGCCCATCGGTGATGGAGATCACGTTAGTAGGGATGTACGCGGATACGTCGCCCGCCTGGGTCTCGATAATCGGTAACGCGGTGAGCGATCCGCCTCCCTTCACTTTCCCTTTCAGGCTCACCGGCAGGTCGTTCATGTTAATGGCCATCTCTTCTTGGTCGATGATGTTGGCTGCCCGTTCTAACAGGCGTGAATGGAGGTAAAAAATATCCCCCGGGTAGGCCTCTCTACCTGACGGGCGTCGCAGCACGAGCGATACCTCCCGGTATGCAACCGCCTGCTTCGACAGGTCGTCGTACACCACCAGCGCGTGGCGGCCCGTATCCCGGAAATACTCACCCACGGCAGCACCCGAAAAGGGCGCGATATACCGCATGGCCGCAGAGTCGGAACCACTCGCCGAGATCACCACGGTATAATCCATGGCACCGTGGTCGGTGAGCGTTTTCACGATCGAAGCTACCGAGGAGCCCTTCTGTCCCACTGCCACGTAGATACAGTAGACCGGTTTTCCTGCTTCGTAGTTTTCCCGTTGGTTCAAGATGGTATCGATGGCGATGCTGGTTTTACCGGTCTGCCGGTCCCCGATAATCAGTTCCCGCTGTCCCCGGCCAATCGGGATCATGGCATCCACTGCCTTCAGTCCCGTTTGCAACGGTGTATCCACGGGTTGGCGAAATACCACTCCCGGTGCTTTCCGTTCCAAGGGCATTTCCAACCTTTCGCCTTGCAGGGGACCCCGTCCGTCCATTGGCTCACCGATGGGTGAGATTACACGTCCAAGCATTCCTTCGCCCACGTAGATGGAAGCCACCCTTCCGGTACGTTTTACGGTAAATCCTTCTTTGATTTCGCTGGAAGCTCCCAATAGAATGGCACCCACGTTGTCCTCTTCGAGGTTCATCACGATAGCTTGCATCCCATTATCAAACTCCAGCAACTCGTTCGCTTCGGCATTCCGCAATCCAAAGATACGAATAACGCCATCGCTGACGCTCACTACCACGCCCGTTTCATTAAACTGGACGCGGGTGTCGATTCCCTTGAGCTGCATACGCAGCATCTCGGAAACTTCACTTATTTTAATTGCATTATCTGCCATTTACTTCTTAATTTTTCATTGTTCATTATTTAACCAGCGAGTGCTTGATACGTTGGAGTTCCCCGGTTACGCTCGCGTCCCATCGGAAGTCATCCAACTTCAGGATAAACCCCCCGATAATTCCCGGGTTTACTTCCGTCTCGATCTCAAGTTCTTCCCCGGTAACCTGTTGAATCCGCTCTACCAGTTTGTTTTTAGTAGTATCATCGGCAGGCACCGCTGTAATTAGCTTTCCGGCCTGGAGCTGAAACCTAATTCGATAGAGATCGATAAACCGCTGGGTAATCGATTGAAGATGCTCCTCTCTTTCGTTCTTCAAGATCAACCCGTTCATCTCGTCGAGTGCCGACGGAAGTTCTCCCCCGCACGCGGTTCGGATGATGTTCGCTTTGTCCTTTTTGGGAATAGAGAGATCCTGCAAAGCAAGGCGCAATTCGGGTACTTTTAGGAATACTTCAGCGAGCAACTTCATTTTCGCGTACACCTCCTCATGCTGCCCCTTTTCGATGGCGTAATCCAACAGGGCAGTGGCGTATCGCGTAGATATGTGTCCCGTGTTCATCTATTTTAGGATCTAGAGATATCTGTTTCGTCGAGCAGTCGTTCGATAAGGCTCATTTGCTCTTCGCCGGTGCTCAACTTCTCGCGTAATATTTTCTCCGTCAGGTTAACGGATAAAACCGCGATCTCGTTTCGTATTTCTCGGAGGGCTTCCTCCTTTTCCGCCCGTACCTGTTCCCGGGCGTTGACGATGATTTTTTCCGACTCTTTGGTGGCGTCATCCCGGGCTTGCACCATGAGTTTTTCCCGCAGCGCGGCGGTCTCTCTCAGCATGGCGGCTTGTTCTTCTCGAGTAGCAGCCATCATCTCTTCCCCGGCTTTTTTCACGTTAGCCAGCTCTTCACGGGCATCTCGGGCCGCTTGGAGCGACTCGTCGATATAATTTTTCCGTTTATCAACCGATTTCAGGATGGTAGGAAAACCGTACTTGACCAGTACAAAGAGTACCGCGCCAAACGATAACGTCATCCAGAAAAGCAGTCCCGGTTCAGGTGTGAGTAGCGACATGTTTTTTTCTATTAAAGAATAAACCCGCAGACTACGATCGCGAAGAGGGCTACCCCCTCGATCAGGGCTGCCGAAATAATCATCGTGGTACGAATGTCAGAACCTGCTTCGGGCTGGCGTGCGATACCTTCCACGGCCGATTGTCCAATTTTACCGATACCCAACGCGGCAGCTAACACCACGATGCCAATGCTCAAGGATGTTCCGATCGGCCCGAGGCTGATCGCCGGAGCCGCTTGTAATAGAATTGTAAGTAATGTCATGTTTTTTGTTTTAATATAAGTTTTTTATTCAGATTTTGCACGAATTTATAATTAACGCCCGAAGATACCACTTTTCTTGCAATTGTATGCTTTCGTTTTCTTCCGTTTTTTAATGCCGTGAAGATGATTTTTTATTATCTACTCTTTGTCGTTCGAGCGCGGCTTCTCTTTCATTGGCCGCCACCGACAGCAAAATCGAGATAATTAATATACCCACGATCACCGTTAGCGATACCCCTGAATGGCTCGCGATGAATTTAGACATCATCACGGGGGCTGCCGACACTCGATTTTTTAGTAAGAACGACTTTTCTTGATGGTTAATTCACGGGTGGCTCTGTTCCTGGTAAACGATGGTAGAGCCGGTTTTTTAATTGGATTAATAAAAATTATGGAAAGGGTAGATGATCTTGTTGAGCGGTAACCCAATTTGAATAAATCTGTAAAAATCCGAATAAAAAACGATGAAATTATTTATCTTTTCTTGAATGCTAAATAAGTTTATGGCGTGATTCGTGTATGAATAAGAGAACGCCACGAGCAGGTGCGATATTTCGCTGGGACAGTTGGAAGGGGAGAACAGGTGATCCACGATTACATCTCGTATGAATCGAGTTCTCTCAACTCCTACACTCATTTCCGACGATGATGCGGTGAGGTTCGAGGCAACGTTGCCTGAACTGTCCGCGTGTTGAAGGAGTTGCGCGGAGGGTAAAAGTGTTAATGTACCGGAGGACGGATCCAACAGCAAAAACTGTCCGAGCATCGATTGAATAATAATCGAAAAACAGAAGAGATATATAAGAATCCGTTTCAACCTGACATTAAATTATCCCGGCTGAGCCAACTCAACCCTGCCCCAGCAATAGAAATTGCCACTCCCTACAAAGTTAGCAAAACAATTCGTGAATAAGGGTTACTCCTCTTCCTGTTTGTATACTTTAACAAGTGTTGTTAGCCAAATAACAAATATTGATCCGCGCTTTTTCATGCAGAGGTGCTTCTTTAAGCACGTACTCGTGCTTGTCCGATAAAAACGGCCGAGAGAAGTGTGAACACGTATGCTTGAATGAACGCGATAAGCAATTCGAGGAAGTTAATAAAGATACTGAACAGTACCGACACTACCGTCATGGATGCATTGATAGCCGTACCCATCGACATCGTGATAAATATAAGCATGGTGAGCCCTATCACGATAGAGTGTCCCGCCATAATATTCGCGAAGAGACGAATCATCAACGAGAATGGCTTGGTGATGGTACCGATAATTTCGATGGCTTGCATAAAGGGTATGGGAGCTTTTAGCCACGTGGGGACGTCGGGCCAAAAGAGTTCTTTATAGTACCCTTTGGTGCCGGTAAGGTTGATGACCAAGAAGGTGGCCAGTGCTAACACTAGCGTGACCGCGATATTTCCGGTCACATTGGCTCCTCCGGGGAAGAAGGGGACCAGCCCCAAGAGGTTATTGAAAAAGATAAAGAAGAAGAGAGTAAGCAGGTAGGGGGCGTACTTTCGTGCATCTTGACCAATGGATGGTTCGATAACATCGTCGTAGATGGAGGCGATAAGCATTTCCATCATTCCCACGAATCCCTTTTTCCCTTCCAGTGGTTCCCGTTTGAAAGAGCGTGCAATCCCCATCACGAGGAGGATGAGCAACGCGGATGCTATTAATAGGGCCGCGGCGTTCTTCGTGAGTGATAAGTCCAATGGCCTTGATTCAGTACCGTTCGTTCCGATTTCTACAATCTTCCCCTTGTAATTCCCATCGGTTGCGACTCGAAACCCCTTGTAATCGGCCACATCGCGCAAGCGTGAGGAGAGGAATATATGCCATCCGCTATTTTTGCTGTAAAGGATAACGGGCAGCGATAGGGTAAGATCTCGTTTCCCGTCGCTCATGATCTGCCACTCGTACGAGTCGGCAAGGTGATCGAGGATAAACGTCCGGATATTTAGTCCCCCGTCCCCCCCATTATCTCCATCTGCGGCTCCTTCTGTCACGGCTGCTTCTGTCACGATTGATTCTGTCGCTGTCATGTTACTCCTTTCCGTGCTTGCTCCAAGGACGCTGTTAGTTTGTGTCCGATTGCCCCGCGCCGAGTTTTCGGCTTGGGGGGAGACTGGGCTTGAGAGAAGCAAAAGTAAAAGTAGCGCAACTATTTTCTGTTGCATATGCTGTTTCATTGTGAAATACGTTCAGTGGGTGGTTTTTCCTGATCTTTCTTGTACTTGATATATTTTTCCATTCTCAAGTATATGTAAGTCTCCCAAATGAGGCTGATCAGGTAGAAAATAATAAAAAGGATCGCGAAGTTACGAATATTGGCCTTGTCAAGCAGCCAATAGATAAGAATGATCGCGAAAGAGGTAAATATCTTGAACGTTCGAATAAGCATGTATACGTTCACCACTTTACCCGCTTCACGCGGCGTTCGGCGGAACTGCAAGATAAATATGATCCCCAAAATGTAGAAGAAGACAGGGATGATGACGTAAGAGTCGATCAGTATTTCCGGGAAGAAATGGCTCAAGATGAGCCACATGCCAAATCCTGTGATTAGGAGCATGGCCGTGTGAAGGATAATAAAGTATACCACGAGCTTCTTCATCTTGTTATCTTTCTTCTTCCTTTAACCTTCGGGCGGTTTGAGCCGTTCATTACCCCGATTTGAACAAAGATACAAAAAAATAGCGAAATATCGCGGTATAAATATTCTCAAGTCGGTCAGTTCATCCTCAAGCTCCGGTAGTTTTTCCTGTAAACAGGTATTTTGGGTTATTTTTGCTTGTTGGCTTCTCTGGTTTCGATGCAGACGATAACGGTATTATCATGAGTTTCCACGAACCCATCTTCTACTTCCAGCTCCTTGATTTTCCCGTCTGCCGTGAAGCTGAGTAACCCTTTAGTGAGGGAGGAGATGATAGGAGCGTGGTTGTTCAGTATTTGAAAGGAACCCATCGTACCGGGGAGGGTGATGGATTGCACCTCGCCCCGGTATACCGTTTTTTCCGGTGTAAGAATCTCAAGTTTCATTCTTCAACTCCTTTTTTGCTCTCTTCCATTAATTTTTTCCCTTTTTCGATGGCATCTTCGATGGTACCCACGTTCATGAATGCTGCTTCGGGGTATTGGTCGAGTTCCCCATCGAGGATCATTTTAAAACCTTTGATTGTATCTTCAATGGCGACCATCACTCCCGGTTGCCCGGTGTACTGTTCCGCCATATGGAAAGGTTGGGAAAGGAAACGTTGTACCTTTCGGGCGCGGTTTACGGTAAGCCGATCTTCGTCCGACAGCTCCTCCATGCCGAGGATGGAAATAATATCTTGTAACTCTTTGTAGCGCTGTAAAATCTGTTTCACGCGCGTTGCCGTATCGTAGTGTTCTTGGCCCACGACATGCGGGTCAAGGATGCGCGACGACGATTCGAGTGGATCCACGGCCGGGTATATTCCCAAGGAGGCAATTTTACGGCTCAGCACGGTAGATGCATCCAAGTAGCTAAAGGTGGTGGCCGGAGCCGGGTCGGTGAGGTCGTCCGCCGGCACGTATACCGCCTGTACCGATGTAATGGACCCGTAGGTGGTGGAAGCGATCCGTTCTTGCAGGGTACCCATTTCCGACGCGAGCGTAGGCTGGTATCCCACCGCCGAGGGCATACGCCCTAGGAGAGCCGATACTTCAGATCCCGCTTGCACGAACCGGAAAATATTGTCGATAAAGAGGAGCGTGTCGCCGCCTTTTCCTCCACTGTCGCGAAACGATTCGGCCACCGCCAATCCCGTGAGTGCTACCGAAGCGCGTGCCCCGGGCGGTTCATTCATCTGTCCGAATACCAGCGTGGTTTGCGATTTTTTCAGCTCTTCGTAGTCGACCGTGCTCAGGTCCCACTTACCTTCTTCCATTCCTTTTTTAAACTCATCGCCATACTTGATAACCCCTGACTCGATCATTTCACGGAGCAGGTCGTTCCCCTCCCGGGTACGTTCGCCTACACCCGCGAAGATGGAGTAGCCGTCGTGTCCCTTCGCGATGTTATTGATCAGCTCCATGATGATTACCGTTTTTCCCACGCCGGCCCCGCCGAAGAGTCCAATTTTCCCTCCTTTAAGGTAAGGCTGTAGCAGGTCGATCACTTTGATGCCGGTAATTAGGATTTCTTCGGAGGTGGTGAGGTCTTCGAACTTTGGAGCCTCCCGGTGGATAGGGTATTGCTCCTTTCGGTTCAAGGGAGAGAGCCCGTCGATGGGGCTACCCACCACGTTCAGCAGACGTCCTTTAATTTGTTCTCCGATGGGCACGCTGATCGGCCTTCCCAGGGCATTTACAGCCAGCCCTCTTCTGAGCCCGTCGGTACTATCCATTGCAACCGTACGCACGGTATTTTCCCCGATATGCTGTTGCACTTCGAGAAATATCTCCTCTCCCTCCGGGTGTTTCACGGAGAGTGCATCATTGATGGCGGGTAATTTCACTTCCCTCGGGTCGAGAACTTCGAAGTGCACATCGACCACCGGGCCGATGATTTGTGAGATGTATCCATTTAGCGTCGACATACGATATGTGATTGTTTGTTCTTGGGTTTTTCTCAAAGGTACAAAATAAAAATGATACAAGAAGAAAAAGAGCCACAAGCGAGATTCGAACTCGCGACCTACGCGTTACGAATGCGTTACTCTACCAACTGAGCTATTGTGGCGTGTTTCGGGAGCAAAAGTATAAAAAAAAGCAACATGGATCAATTCTTTGTCGTTATTTTTGTTCCGGTGTTGCGGTGGTTAGTGAGCACTTAGCCAGGGATGGACGTAGCATGCAGAAATAGGCGTTACATGATAAAAAACGGGCAGCATTTATGGCTGCCCGTTTTGCTTTCGGTAAATTTACCTACTTCTTTTGGTGTTGTTTTGTTATGGTTTCGATCGTTATAAATTGGTCGATTTCACTCACCTATTTAGTTTGACGAGCGAGCTGTTCTTTCTTTTGTTTCCGTGTCATGAACGCGTAAGCTACTGGTGAAGCGACAAACAAGCTGGTTACGGTGCCCACCGCTACCCCGATCATCAGAGCGAAGACGAAGCTGCGTACCGCGTCACTTCCAAAGAACAGGATACAGATGATGACTAGAATGGTACTGAGTCCCGTGTTGATGGTACGCGCGAGCGTGGCGTTCATAGAATCGTTAAAGAGCTGCTTCAACTCCCGTTTAGGATAGAGTTGCATGTATTCACGCACACGGTCGAACACCACCACCTTATCGTTAATCGAGTACCCTACCACGGTAAGGATGGCTGCCGCGAAGGTTTGATCCATCTCCATTGAGAAGGGCATAATTTTCCAGAGCAGCGAGTAGAGCCCGATCACTGCAAACGCGTCTACCGCAAGCGCGGCTATCGTACCCAGTGAGAATCCCCAGTTTCGGAAGCGAATCAGGATATAGAGTCCCATGCCGACGAGTGCGATGAAGAGTGCCAGGAACGCGTTTCGGATCATATCTTCCGCTATGCTTGGTCCTACCTTCTGTGAGCTTTGGATATGGTCGTCTATAGTTTTGCCGGGAGTCATGAACTCGTCGAGACCCAAAGCGAGTTGGTTACGTAGTTGTTCTTCCACCCCTTGACCCTCTTCTTCGATCATGTAGTTGGTGGAGATGCGCACTTGGTTTGCCGACCCGATAGTGATAACTTTTGCCGACTCATCGAGGTGTGGTGCCACCGCCTCCTCTACGTCACTTACCCGTACGGGCTGATCGAAACGGACAATGTAGTTTCTTCCTCCGGTAAAATCGATTCCAGAATTCAGTCCCAGTGTAAAGAGAGATATGATACAGATGATCACGAAAATACCGATGCCGGTGAGTACCCCTTTGCTGTTTTGGATGAATGTAAAATTGTAGTCCCTGAACATGGCACGTGAGAATCCGGTGCTAAAGGTGAGGTTCAGCCATTTGCCTTTTTCCATACGGTTTTCATACAACATGCGCGTGAGGAATACCGCGGTGAGGAACGAAGCGGTGATACCGATCACGAGTGTGATGGCAAATCCGCGGATTGCCCCTGATCCAAAGATGGCAAGTACCACCCCAGTAATGATACTGGTGATATTGGCGTCGAGGATAGCCGAGAAGGCGTTCTTGTATCCATCCTCC
>JAAYTC010000002.1 GCA_012518155.1 Bacteroidales bacterium
AATTCTAATCAAACTCTTATCTCACTCTATTATATTAGAAGAATAAAAGACTTTGATAAGACTTTGGTTAAAGTTTGATTAGAGTTTGGTAGGGAGAGGGGCGACCGGGGGAAGCGGTGCATCAACACCTTAATATTTATTAAAAGACACACGGCTCCAAATTTTGCCGGTTTTGCTTGAAGCGAACATCATCTTCGGCGAGAATAAAATTTGGAGCGCGAAATTCCACGGGATTCCCGCGTGATTCACTGTTCTGTTCCGATTGAACAACTTTTCGAGAATCACGTTATAGGTTTTCAGGAACTCCTTGTTCCGCGGGGACGGGGTTTAGGAAACCGAAACGATAATGAATGAGTAAGTTTACATGGACTTTTTCCTCTTTTCTAATTGCCTTGGCACTATTTACCGCCGGATGTAGCCCCGGTGATTCCAATGAAAGCGACGAATCCCATGAAACCGCTGCCAAAGTTGACTCCCTGCTGGTGGAACAGGAGGATAAAAAAGAACTGACCGGCGAGGATATTCAACTGGAGAAAAAAATACGGTACGAGCAGTACCATCTCGATGATGAATACCCTTACCAAGACACGATACGTAGGTTCCAATGGGAGAAAATTCAGGAGCATATCGCGGTGATGGAAAACGCGATGGCCGCGGGCGGAAGCTGGGCTGTTTTAAGCAATTACCGCAACATGAACGGCGAAGCTCCTACCGTGGGCGATTTCGTGCGAAACGACTACGGGAGGGTCTCGGACCAACAGGGGGTGGAGCGTTATCAATCCGCGCCGCTGTACACCTTTAACGGCGACACCGTGCTTACGCGGTATGGACGGGATGGATGGATCGCGAAAATTATCGGCAGCGACACCACGGATATGGTCAGAGTTGCCGGGGTGTCGTTCGAGGGCGAGTACCTCGTGCCCAAGCGCTATGTTATCCCGTGGCGCGACAGCGTGCATTTCAACAAGGTAGTAGCAGTGGATGTTACCAATCAAAACATCGCCACGCTGGAAAAATCGGGCGACGAATGGCATATTTTAAGCATGAATCCCGCGACGACCGGGGTTCATGGGCCTCCGTACGCGCACGAAACGCCGATCGGCATCTTCGCCGTTCAGGAGCAAAAAGAGAAGATGTATTACCTGCGGGACGGTACCAGCGAGATCGCGGGATTCGCGCCGTATGCCTCCCGGTTCACGAACGGGGGTTACGTGCACGGTGTGCCTACCCAATACCCGCGCAAGGGCATAATAGAATACAGCCCCACGCTGGGCACGATACCGCGCTCCCACATGTGCGTGCGGAACGCGTCTTCTCACTCGAAATTCGTGTACGATTGGGCAGTGATAAAAGAAACAGCAGTTATTGTAATTGATTAACAGATCATTAACACTCCATTAGCATGAATGATAGTATCTTTGTAGCTGTTTTTTCACAACTACACGCGTACAGGATGATACTATGCAAAAAGTTATATTGAGTTTTATCTTACTATTTTCTATAAGTTTCACGGCTCCCACGGAAGAGCCAAACGAGAACATCGATTTTATGGAGAAGGTCGCATCCGTGGATGAGGCGCGACTGCAGTATGATCGAATGAGCCTCGAGGGATTAATCCGCTTCGAAGCGTTTGATGCCGCGTATACCGGCTACAAGAAATTAAACAGCAACAACAACCCGTTGCTCACGGTGATCGATTTCAGCCTGCCATCGACCGAGAAACGAATGTACGTGCTCGACTTGGCAGCAAACGAGGTACTTTTCGTCACGCACGTGGCGCACGGGCGCAACAGCGGGGGAAATTATGCCACGTCGTTCTCGAACCGACACGGTTCTTATCAAAGCTCGCTGGGATTTTATCGCACGGCAAACACTTATAATGGCGGGAACGGTTACTCGCTGGTGTTGGACGGGTTGGAGAAAGGGATCAATGACAACGCGAAGCCGCGGGCGGTGGTCATTCATGGCGCGGATTACTGCAGCGAGGAGTTTATCAATTCGGCCGGCCGATTGGGCCGCAGTTTCGGTTGCCCGGCCCTACCCCGCGCGTTAAACCGCCCCATCATCGATACCATTAAAGAGGGTTCTCTTATTTTTATTTATGCCGATCAAACCAATTATTTCGCGCAGAGCGAGGTACTGAAAGAGGGCCTCGAGCCCACTCCGGCCGAAATGAGCGGCCGCACTTAAGAACGAACTTTTTTCATCGCGATTCGAAACGTGGTTCCCACCCCCGGTTCGGATCGTTTCACCCATATTTTCCCTTCGTGGTTCTTCTCCACGATCCGCTTCACGAGCGATAACCCCAGTCCCCACCCTCTCTCTTTGGTGGTATAACCGGGTTGAAATATGGTGTTAAACATCGATCGCGGCATCCCCTTCCCCGTGTCGGATATATCGAGGTACGCGTGTCGCCCTTTTTCCGAAATCGCGAAAGCGATGGCTCCCTTTCCCTGCATGGCATCCACCCCGTTTTTCACCAGGTTTTCGATCACCCAGTTAAACAGCGGCTCGTTCAGTTTCACTTGCACCGGCCGTGCGGGACGCGCTACCCTGAATTCCACCTCTCGAGATACACGCTTTTTCATGTAATTCAGCGAACGCTCCAACGCTTCGTGAAGGTCTACCGCGTCTAAATCCGCGGTCGAGCCTATCTTGGAAAATCGTTCCGCGATCATCTGCAGGCGCGCAATATCTTTATCTATCTCGGATAACATGTCGCGGTCGACCTGCTTTAGTTTC
>JAAYTC010000109.1 GCA_012518155.1 Bacteroidales bacterium
GAGCCATAATAATTGTAATCCTTCGCGTTATGGATTTTTCCATCGGCACCAAAGTAGTTGCCATCCACATCTTGTGATATATATTGTGCCAGCATTGAACGATATAGGGCGGTATAAAAAATCTCTTTTTGTGATTCAGATGCTCCATCAATCGCAACTCGAGATAGCTCCCTCTCCCATACGTCACGTGCTTCAGCCTTTACCCGGTCAAAATCCCAGTGAGGCAACTCGGCATCCAAATTTTTTCGTGCACCCTCGATACCGGTATGTGAAATAGCCACTTTTACAAGAATTTGCTCATTTTCTGCAGTATGGTAGGTGACGAATGCACCGATGTTTTTTCCTTGCTCCGCGTTTTTATACGCGAATACGGCAGCCCCCGATTCGGGTGTAGCATATTCGGAATCGAAAGTTCCATAATAGAGGAAAGGCTTGCTAAATTCCGCCACGAAATAAACTTTACCCGGCCCGTCCGTTTTTTCACCTTCAATGCATCGATCGTTCACGATTTGGAGATGGGACCAATCACTCTCTTTTTGTTGCCCGATTTGATGTCCCAAATCCAAGATAATTTTCGATTCGTTGGTCTCAGGGAACGTGTATCGGTGAAAAGCAACACGAGGTGTAGTAGTGAGCTCTACTTCAACGTTCCAATCTTCCAAAAAGACCGAGTAATAACCCGGTGAGGCCGATTCTCGGGCGTGGCTGAACCGGGAGCGGTATCCTGTATCGGGATCCTCCGCGGTACCGGGAACAACATGCAGCTTATTACCCGTGATGGGCATTAACAGGATATCTCCCCCATCGACCATCCCCACCCCACTCCAGTGGGTGTGACTAAAACCGATGATGGAATTGGCCTGCCAAATATATCCGGCACTGTGAGTCCATCCCTCGGTACCGGTATCGGGGCTTACATGCACCATAGCATAGGGTAGCGATGCCCCGGGAAACGTGTGGCCAAAGAAGTCAGTGCCAATGAACGGGTTCACGTGATCCACACGATCATTGGTTTGAGCGAAAGAAATAACAGCCGTCAATAATAAAGTCGGTAGAATTAAAGAAACTTTTCGATCCATTGCATTCGAGATTATCCGGTTTGAACTTTAAGTAATTTAGCGTCAAAGTTATAAACAAAAGAGAAAAAACAAGCGAAAAGATAAAATTCCATTTATAATGAATAAAAAAACAGAAGTTTTGTACTTATTTATCCTCTTTTTTTGTTAACGAGGGAATGAAGAGCAAATCACCGAGGGGATAGATCGCATCAAGGTAAGAAATCGCTAAAAAATATCTATATAACAGAGTAAAATGGGAGTTACTTGCTAAGAAATGAAATTAATTTGATACAGCAATGGAAAATGTACTGGATGAGCTGGTTGCTCGCTATGAAAAATTAACCCACTTGAAGGAACCGATAGGGACCGCTGCAAAGATGTTGATTTCGGCATACAGGAACCACAAAAAAATTTTGGTTTGTGGAAACGGTGGCAGTAGTGCCGACGCGGGACATATCGTGGGTGAACTCATGAAAAGTTTTGAAGCACCCCGGACGCTTGATCCCGCGATTCAACAAAACCTAAGAGACAGTTTTGGCATGCAGGGGAAGCAATTAGCGGAGAACTTGCAGCAGGGATTGCCTGCCATCTCTCTGTGTGAACACAGCGCGCTGTTGACGGCTATCTCTAACGACTTAGGGGGGGAATTCATTTTCGCACAACAGGTAGTTGGTTACGGAAATTCTGACGATATTTTACTAGCCCTGAGCACCTCAGGGAATTCACGCAACGTGCTAAACGCGCTGATGACAGCGAGAGCGAAAGGGATGAAAACCATAGGTATGACCGGCGAAAATGGGGGACAAATGAAAGCCTTATGCGATGTGGTCATTAACGTACCGGCAACACGGACGGCTCACGTGCAAGAACTTCATCTCCCGGTTTATCACGCCCTCTGCATGATGGTGGAAAAGGCACTATTCGACTAATTTAGAATAAAATAGATTAATAATAGATATACAATAAAAAATAATAACCGTATGAAACGAGAACTTCTACGCAAAGTCATCCATGATATCAAGTCGGTGAAGATTGCCATTGTGGGCGATTTTTGTCTCGACGCCTATTGGTTTATCGATGAAACACTGAGCGAAATTTCCCTTGAAACCGGACGCCCCACCACCCCTGTTAAGGAGCAGCAATATTCCCTTGGGGGAGCTTCAAACGTGGCAAACAACATTACAGCAATGGGTGTTAAAGATGTACGCGCGTTCGGCGTAATGGGGCCCGACCCCTTTGGCCGTGAAATGGTCAAAATAATGCATGAAAACGCGATCGATACACGGAACCTGATCGTCCAAGAAAAAAACTGGCTTACACACGTGTTCACCAAGCCCCATATTGAAGATACTGAACAGAGCCGCATCGATTTCGGGAATTACAACATATTATCGAAAGAGACGGCCGACAAGCTCATCGGGTTGTTGAAAACGGAATTGCCGGAAGTAGATATAGTGATCATTAATCAACAGGTTATATCGGGTATTCATACCGAGTATTTTAGAGAACGACTACTACAGCTAATCAAGCAGTTCCAGGGTAAAAAATTTATCGTCGATAGCCGTAGGTACAACATGTATTATGACGGTGCCATTCGAAAAATGAACAATTACGAGGCAATGGAGCTCGTTGGCAAACAAAAGGATGTCGATGAGAGTGTTTCCTATTCGGAGGTGGTCAAAGCCGCCGAGATACTCTACGAGAAATTCGGCAAGCCCCTTTTTATCACCTGTGGTGAACGTGGATCGTTGGTTATTGATGAAAGCGGTGTAGCAAAAATAGAGGGGTTGCTGATTCTTTCAGAGGTGGACGCCGTGGGAGCGGGAGATAGTTACCTTGCCGGTGCGGCTGCTGCACTAGCAGCGGGATATGATATGAAAACAGCGGGTAGAATCGGTTCATACGTGGCCGGAGTTACCGTACAAAAACTCTTCCAGACCGGAACGGCCTCCCCCGAAGAGATACTCGAAATCGGGACCGATCCTGATCTGGTATACAACGTGGAGCTGGCAGAGAATATTCGTCATGCACGTTACTGGAAGGATTCCGAAATCGAGATCGTCAGTGAATGGGGTGAAAAACTTCATATTACTCACGCTATCTTCGATCACGATGGTACTATCTCCACGCTTCGCGAGGGCTGGGAGGAGATCATGGCCCCGATGATGATGAAGGCAATACTGGGAGAGCGTTTTTTAGACGCGGACGAAACGTTATATCACAAAGTTCACGATCGGGTACAGGATTTTATTGATAAAACAACCGGCATTCAAACATTGATTCAGATGCAGGGATTGGTAACGCTCGTTAAAGAGTTCGGCTTGGTACCGGAAGAAGAGGGTTTGGACGAATTTGGTTACAAGGAGATTTACAATAACGAGTTATTGGCCATGGTGAAAAAACGAGAGGAAAAGCTATCGAGAGGGGAGCTTACCGTTGAGGACCTCACCCTGAAAAATGGGGTTTTATTCCTTGAAACGCTCCATAACGCGGGGATTTCCCTTTACTTGGCCAGTGGCACAGACCATGACGATGTGGTAAATGAAGCGAGAATATTGGGTTACGATCACCTGTTCGAAGGAAAAATTTATGGTGCTGTGGGAGATGTCACTAAAGAGGCCAAAAAAATTGTATTGGATAAGATCCTTAACGAGATCGGTGATTCAAAAAACGGGCAGTTGGCACTTTTTGGAGATGGTCCCGTTGAGATTCGTGAAGCGCGCAAGAGAGGCGGTGTAACCATAGGGATCGCGAGTGACGAAGTGAAGCGTCATGGCCTCAACGAGAAAAAACGTACGCGGCTAATAAAAGCGGGTGCCGATGTTATTATATCCGATTTTTCTCAGCTTCCCCAATTGCTTCATTTACTTAACGTGAGTAGTTAATTATGCCTCATCCTAAGTTTGACAGAAATAAGCTGGAGATAAAGCGATTGGCCGATCGGAAAAACAAGGTCTATATTGAACGTGACCATGTTCCGGTAAACCGGCCACCGCACGCGTTAACTTCTTCAGCACGGAGACTGGTCGATAAAACCGTCGCTCGGATTCGGAGCTCCCGAGAAAAGGGCCGTCCCGTGATACTCGCATTTGGGGCACATACCATAAAAAATGGCATGGGTCCCACGCTCATTGCATTAATTGCCGAGGGATGGGTTACCCATTTGGCCACGAATGGAGCGGGAATTATACACGACTGGGAATTCGCCTACCAAGGAGAATCGAGCGAGGACGTCCGAGAAAACGTCCACTTGGGCCAATTTGGTATTTGGGACGATACCGGCTTCTATATTAATCTTGCACTCGTGGTGGGAGCTTATGAAGGGTTAGGTTATGGTGAATCGGTCGGCAAGATGGTGCATAACGAGGGGGTCGATATACCGGATGTATCCAAGCTATACAATTTTGCACGTGAAAACATGGAAACTGCTCCTGATAGAGCCGCCGCGACCATCGACCTCGCGGGGGTAATCAACCGTTTTAATTTATCACCGGGCTTCATGAAAGTACCCCATCCTTATAAGGAGTACTCGGTACAAGGGAATGCCTACAAGCTTTCAGTGCCATTTACCGGCCACCCCATGTTCGGAC
>JAAYTC010000110.1 GCA_012518155.1 Bacteroidales bacterium
CTGCAAGTCGCCATGGAGTCGACTCCTGATTTCGTGGGCGATAGGCAACGAGTTGAAATAAAAAACGAGCAGGTATATGCCGTGGTGGATGTCTATAGTGCCACCCCCGAGATAGCCGCTTGGTCAGTAGTAAGCACCCTTCAAAATATCGACTCCCCGATCGTGTTCTGATCATGGCAACTTTACATGGCTTTATATTCACGCTTGAGAGTACAATTTCAGCATGATATATAACGAGAAAGAGGGTGGCTCCCAACATGTGGCGTCACCCTCTTCATCTTCTCCTCTAGCTACTCCACAGCAATTCCGGTAAAATCGGAAAGGTTTTTCAGTACTTTTTCGCTCAGTCGGTCGAATGCTTGACGGGTACGTCCCGTGGACACCTGCATGCATCGCACGTTGGGATGATCCAGCAAGTGTTCCCCTCCTAACGCTCCCACGGTATCACAGAAACATAGGTTGTCGCCTTCGAGCCATTCCAGAAAAGGAGCTTCATCCCACGCGGGTGAGAGTCCTGTATTAAACAACATTTTTTTGTCACCCAGCTTCTTGAACTGCTCCTCGTGCAGTAACACCGTGTTGCGGTTGAGGCAGCAGAATAAGGCCTCGTTGTAATCTAACAGTTCATCCAAGGGGAGGAAACGATATCCTTTTGCCTTGGCCTCTTCTTTCTCGCTTCGGGCAAAATAGCTGACCTCCGCGCCAAAGAAACGAAGTGCGTCGGCAATCATGCCGCCCGACTTGCCAAGGCCTACGATACCGGCTTTTAGTCCGGTAATCTCCCGTGCCATACCGCCCCAAGGTTCTTGATCGAACCCGTGGAGACAGCGAACCAGCTCGCTAACCACGTACTCCACCACCCCTTCATCGCCGTAGTCACGAATTCCCGTCACGGTAATTCCCCTGCTATTGGCATAAAAGATATCCACGTTGGCACTCTCGGGCGAATAAAGCGAACAGCACATCCCGATGTACTTCACGTTGGGACATTGCTCCAATGCTCCTTTTTCAAGGCGCGACGTGTAGCTAAGCAATACCGCGTCGGCATCGCCTATTCGCTTCGCGATTTCGTTATCATCCTTTGGAATGCCCGGATACATCACCACTTCTTTTGCAAACGAGTGCAACGCTTTCTCCGCGGAGGGGATCAAGCTGACCGGCTCTATGGCCACTAATTTTTGAAACATATTCATTTTTTTTGAATATCAAATATAGTGAAAGCCGAGAGAAGTACCAAACTTGTTTGAGTAATTCCGAGGCGCATCCTATTTTCTTGAAATATGGTGAAAGTCGAGGGAAATACCAAGCTTGCTTGAGTAATTCCGAGGCGCATCCTATTTTCTTGAAATATGGTGAAAAAGGTGCTCCCATAATTACACGTCTTTCTTACAAAGAAAAGATAAGTTACATCTTACAAGTTACAAATTTATAACTTACAAAAATACAACTTATCAAAAAGCAACTCGCGAATAATTTCACTTTATCAATTCGCCGCGCTTTCTGCCTACTCGATTCAAATCGAAAAGATGTGGACTACGAAGCGGTGGTACCGGCCATAAGCTAGACAGTAAATTACTCACATTGCTTCAAAAGTACTAAGAAGGTGAGAAAATCGACGAATGGTTCGGGTGCATTTTATTTCAAAGTGGTTGCCACACCACGGGATGGAGTTGCTTTTTGACTCTGTTTCATTAACTTTTCGAGGGAAAATTTTACATTTCAGTTCTTTTTGATTAGTTTTGTCTCGCGTTTTTGCAATTTATAAATTTTTGTCTTGCTTTGAAAAGCCGTGCTTATCCCGCACGCAGTTGTAATACTTTAAATAATTGTCTGCAAAATGAATCAACAGCAAGTAAAGACTATGCCGCAAGGGCGATTGGAATCCCTGGATATACTACGTGGTTTTGATCTGTTCATGTTGGTGTTTTTTCAGCCGGTTTTCGTGGCATTTGCCAAACATTGGGCGGATATCCCTGTCGTGTCGTTTTTACTGAAGCAGTTTTCTCATGCTCACTGGGAAGGGTTCACCGCCTGGGATCTGGTAATGCCCCTGTTTCTTTTCATGGTGGGAGCCGCCATGCCTTTTTCGTTTGAAAAATACAGGCATTCGCCTGATAAATCAGCCATATACAAGAAAATAACGAAACGATTCTTGATATTGTTTATCCTTGGTATTGCCGTTCAAGGGAATTTATTTAGCTACGATATCAAGGCAATACGTATTTATACTAACACGCTGCAAGCCATAGCCGCGGGATATGTTATAGCGTCGATTCTTCTTTTACACCTTTCGCGGAAAGGACAAATTATAGCCACTAGCCTCCTGCTCGTGGGTTACTGGGCGTTACTTACTTTCTTGGGCGACTTCAGTCCCGAGGCTAATTTTGCGGAAGTGGTAGACCGGTCTGTTCTGGGGCGAGTACGCGACGGAGTGTATTACACCGAAGATGGGATGTGGCACTTTTCGGACAATTACCGGTACACGTGGGTGCTCACCAGCATGGTATTTGGTGTTACTACCATGCTGGGCGTGTTCGCGGGGCAGATCATGAAGTACGGGAAGGACAAGCTCAAAAATAGTGGATGGCTACTCCTAATGGGAGCGACACTATTATTGGGCGGCTGGCTCTTAAGTTTTCAAACCCCTATTATCAAGAAAATATGGTCGGCAAGCATGACGTTATGGTCGGGCGGATGGTGCTTTATTCTAATGGGGCTATTTTATTATTTCATCGACTACAAGAAAAAATGGCAAGGCATGCAATGGTTAAAAGTTTACGGAATGAACTCGATTGTTGCCTATACCGTAGGGATGGTCATTAATTTCCGGAGCATACCGAACTCCCTCCTGTGGGGATTAGAAAAGTACACGGGGGTGTATTACCCAGCCATTCTCACACTTGCTAACTTCCTGATTATCTTCTTCATTCTTCACGTGATGTATAAACGTAAGATTTTCGTGAAAATATAGTGGGAGAAATACCGTCATCCAGGATCGGGTGATTTTGTTGAATGCAACGTGCATGAGAGAATTGAATAAAAAACACAACAAGGATATGAAAAGGAGTATTGGATTATTAATCGTGTGGCTCTGCGCCGCGCTGCTGTTCTCGCAACGGAACGTGAATTATGATGAGTCGAAAGTGCCCTCGTACGTGCTCCCGGAGCTCTTGAAGACCGAGAGTGGTACAACCGTGGCAACGGTTGAACAGTGGGAGAAGCAGCGGCGACCGGAATTAATGGAGTTGTTTGCATCGCGAGTATATGGCCGTACCCCGACCGATGAAATAGGTGTTACATACGAGCTAATTTCAGAAAACAACAACGCGATGGGAGGGAAAGCGACTTCGCGGCAAGTGAGATTCATTTTCTCTAATGGAAAGGAAACGAGAGAAGCCATCCTTTTGTTATACCTTCCCAATAAGGCCA
>JAAYTC010000111.1 GCA_012518155.1 Bacteroidales bacterium
ACCTTTTCTTGATGGATCAGGCCCACCGGTATCTTGGCCATATGTCTACCAAAACCGATCACCTCTTCCCGGTCGATCCCGATGCTTTCTGCCACATCTTTGATTTTCATTAACGGTGTTTCTCTTGCTATTTGAATGTCTGATTTCATATAAATTGATTTACTGATTTATTATTCACATTAGTCACGTCACCACATCATTTAAGCATCTCCTCCAGCGCAATGAGTCGATCGCGTAATTGAGCTGCTTCGAGGAACTCCAGTTTTTTCGCGGCCGCCCGCATCGCTTGGCGTGTCTGCTCGATTTTGGTCCTTAGGTCCTCCTTCGACGCGTACGCTTGCAGCGGTTCGGCAGCCAGGGAGGTGTAGTCTGGTTCCACGTATGCTTTTGCCTCCATTGTAGAGGTGTATTCCTTACTCAGTGCCGATGAATGGGCTCTTTTAATCTGACGCGGCGTGATGCCGTGCTCTTCGTTGTATTTCATCTGTTTCTCACGGCGTCGGTTGGTTTCGTCTATAGTCATTCTCATGCTATCCGTCATTTTGTCGGCATAAAAAATCACCTTGCCATTCACGTTCCGCGCCGCGCGTCCCGCGGTCTGCGTGAGCGATCGGTGGGACCGGAGGAATCCCTCTTTATCCGCGTCGAGCACGGCCACGAGCGACACTTCCGGCAGGTCGAGCCCCTCTCGCAGCAAGTTCACCCCGATCAACACGTCGAACAGCCCCTGCCGCAGATCGTCCATGATCTTCACTCGCTCCAGCGTCTCCACGTCGGAGTGGATGTAGTTGCAACGCACCCCGTTGCTCGCCAAGTAATCGGTCAGCTCTTCGGCCATCCGCTTGGTGAGCGTGGTAACCAGCACCCGCTCATCTTTCTCCACCCGTTGTTGGATCTCCTCCATCAGGTCGTCTATCTGGTTGAGGCTCGGACGCACATCGATGGGCGGGTCCAGCAACCCGGTGGGACGAATCAGTTGATCCACCACGATTCCCTCCGACTTCTCCAGTTCGTAGTCGGCCGGTGTCGCGCTCACGAAAATAATCTCCGGGGTAAGCGATTCAAACTCCTCGAACTTCAGCGGGCGGTTATCGATCGCCGCGGGGAGCCGGAAGCCGTACTCCACCAGGTTCATCTTCCGGGAGTGATCCCCCCCGTACATGGCCCGTATCTGCGGGATGGTGACATGGCTCTCGTCGATCACCGTCAAGTAATCTTCGGGAAAGAAATCGAGCAGGCAGAAGGGGCGTGTTCCGGGCAATCGCCCATCAAAATAGCGAGAGTAGTTCTCGATCCCCGAGCAATAGCCGATCTCCTTGATCATCTCCACGTCGTAGGTCACCCGTTCGTAGATTCGCTTCGCTTCTAACGGCTGACCAATCGATTGAAAAAACTCCACCTGCTTGCCCAGGTCGATCTGTATCTCGTCCACCGCCCGGAAGATTCGCTCCTTGGTCGTAACGAAGAGGTTAGCCGGAAAAATACGATAGGAGGTCAGCCGTTCGATGGTCGTTCCGGTGAGCGGATCCACCGATTCGATCGACTCGATCTCGTCACCCCAAAAAATAATTCGTACAATATAATCGTGGTACGCGAGAAACACATCCACCGTATCCCCCTTTACCCGGAAATTGCCGCGGTCGAACTCGGCAGTTTCATCACGGGAGTAGAGGCTGTCCACCAGTAGCCGGAGCAGACGGTCTCGTTCCATCGTCTGCCCCTCTTCTACCTCAATGGTGTTTTTATTAAAATCCTCCGGGTTACCAATGCCGTAAAGGCATGAGACCGACGACACCACGATCACGTCGTTTCTGCCGGAGAGGAGTGACGAAGTGGTGGCGAGCCGCAGCTTCTCGATCTCGTCGTTGATGGCGAGGTCCTTTTCGATATAAGTATCTGTCGTGGGTATATACGCTTCGGGTTGGTAATAATCGTAGTAGGAGACGAAATACTCCACCGCGTTATTCGGGAAAAAACCTTTGAATTCGCTATAGAGCTGCGCCGCGAGCGTTTTATTGTGGCTGAGTACGAGCGTGGGCTTGTTCACTTGCGCGATCACGTTGGCCACCGTGAATGTCTTGCCCGAGCCGGTCACGCCCAATAGGGTCTGGTAAGGTACTTTCTGCTGAAGACCCTCCACGAGTGCCTTGATGGCTTCGGGCTGATCGCCGGTGGGTCTAAAATCGGATGTAAGTTGGAATTGCATAGCGTACTTTGTAAACAATCAGAACCTGATTTGGTTTCGCACTTCACACGTGTTCAAACGGGGAACCGCTCGACGGGTTGTCCCTCGGCAATTAAGGCGCATCCGGATGTGGCTTCGTTTCATATATGCTGCTTATTTGAAAATCGGGATTCATCTCCATGTGCACCACGTATCCCGGTACCCGCTCTGTAACGCCGTCCCTGACGTAGGACTTGGTCAGCGGCACATTCACCACGTAGCGTTCACGAGCGTTTCGCTCGTACCGCACCGCCTCGATGCCGGGAGTAAACGAAAGGGTGGCCCCCTGTGCCCGGGTACGAGCCATTAGCAATTCCCCCGCGATCCGTTCCCTTGAAGCGGCACCCGAGCTAAAAAAACGACTAACGGTCGGTGCCAAGTATTGAAAGGCACCATCGTGATTGGTTCCCGATAGAGCGGCATAAAAACCACTGATGGTGTTGCGTATATTTTCTATCTCCGTGTCAACAACAGGAGAAGATTGGTGAAGCATGCTGTACCTTTCACGTGCCACCAACTCGTATTCTCCACGCAGTTCTCCACGCTCCGATTGCATGAGGTACTCGGAATAAGATTCGGGAGTATTGACCTGCAACGCTCCTATCCAGCTCAATGAATCGAGGCGCCTTTCTATCAGTGGAGCGTAGGGACTCTCGGGATGACGCGTTATAAAACCGCGTAGTTCCGAGGTGTTACCGGAGGCTTTCATCTGTTCCCAGGCGGAAGCCTCTTCCGACTTCAACAGGAGTAATCCCTCCTGTGCCTCTTTGGAATGTATTCCGTGAGGGAAGGCTTCCATATAGGCAAGATACCCTCCCACGCTGTTCAATTTGAGCGCGGTCTCCCACCCACTCCGCTCAAGGTTCTCTTTTCGGACGGTCTCGTTATAGATTAGGAAAGCACCACCCAGAAGCAAAACCACCAACAGAAACAGGAGCGGTGCCACGAACCTCTTTCTCTTCTTCGGTTTTATACCGTTGGGTTCAAGATCTTCCTCCCGTTCCGGACCCTCGTCCCGTTCCGGATCCTCCACCGGTCCAGGGATTTCATGATGCTTGTCGTCGCTCTGCCCCGGGCCAACAATTTCATTTTCCGATATCTCTTGGCGTTGTGGCACCTCTTCACGTTCAGGTCTCCCCTGCCGTGTTGGACCGGGGGCCTCGTTTTCAGGCACTTTCACCTCGTAGTCGCTACGGATACGACGTTCGCATTCCCCGCAAAAGAGGGTTTCATCCGGTTTGGCTTTTCCACATAATGGACAGGGTTGAGACATAATTCTTTGAATTAGCAAAAAAGAATGAGTGAAAAATTTATTAACCACAAATTTACACGATTTTTTTCGACTGGCATAATCTATATAGCTTTTGATATTTTTGTCCCACACGACACGGCACTTGCTGGATGCAGTATAAATTTGTACTTTTGAATACGCGATAATAGCTTTCGCCCAATAACACCGCCTGAAATAGAGTAATGTCGTACATTAAAGAACGGATCCAGTCATTTAAACACGCGCTTCGTGGCATACAGGCCCTTTTCAGGGGGACGCCAAACGCGCGTGTGCAGTTGGTGGCAGCTGTCATAGCCATCATTTTGGGAAGGATGTTTCATATCTCGAGTGGGGAGTGGCTGGCCATTGCTATCGTGATAGGGCTCGTGCTTGCCATGGAAGCTATCAACACGGCACTGGAAATTCTGGCCGACTACGCGAGCAAACAGGAGATATACCCCGCCATACGAAATGCTAAGGACATCGCGGCAGCAGGTGTACTGATCGCGGCACTCATCGCCGCGGCAGTAGGCGCCATCATTTTCTTACCCAAAATTTTCTGACTCTTTCATGATCGATCCATCCTTTATCACTCCCCTTCATTCAGCCGGCTCATCCATCGACCTCATCCGAGCACGCGTTGTCGCTAAAGAGAGTGAACGGAAGCTCCTTACCTGCGTTTTAGTGGATCACCCCTACGAAGAGGTGAAGGTACGGTATGGGGTAGCCCCTGATAATTACGCGTTCAATCGGTCGGTGGAGCAGCTTCGGGCAGGCGACCGAATTAATCTGGTGGAT
>JAAYTC010000112.1 GCA_012518155.1 Bacteroidales bacterium
AATGACACTACCGTGAAAATAAACGTGATCAGGAGAATAAACGTGAAAATGAGCGACGGGATAAAAAAGCCCAGTTCGCTGTACACGTAGTTTCTCTTCGTCGGGAAATAAACCCGCAACTGATTCAGTTTAGCCGGCGGATCGTTAGGAAACAAGGTCTGCGTGTAAATAGCGTCCCTGTACTTGGTTGAAAAACCGGGAGATGAGTACACTACCTTGTTATTAAAATTAACCACCTGAAAGCTAAATGGTTCGTTTAATCCGTTGTAGGATAGCTCGTAACGAATATATTGCTCTAGCCTGTTAAAGTCGATCCTATCTTCAATGGGCTCGTTACTCGCCCGATTCATTATCTTGTAAACGACTTCATCTAACAGCGCCCGTTCGTACTGGTAACGTTTTGACAGGGATTGCTGCATGTCGTACTGCGTCTTGGAAATCGTGCTACTGCCTTGGTTGGGCGACATAAACACTCTTTCAGGCTGATCCCTGGGACGTAACGATTGATCTCGCGTATTTAGCTCGATGCGCGATCTGCTTCCATCGGGCTGAGCAATGCTAGAGGATTGGTTGTATCGTGAATACCGATTTTCAGATTCGATCATATCCTGTTCCAGGTAATCACGGGTTTGATCCTGCTCTAGGTCTCTCATCACGTTGTACAAGCTCCTGTTGACCTGTTCATCGAACTGCTGGGTGCGGATGTCCATGCTCGTTCGCATGTATCTCACCTGCAAAAATAGCAGCGCGAAGAACGCGGTAAACATCACGACGGCAAGCAACCAGATTGTCGATTTTTTCATACTGTTTTTTATCCTTTCTTGTAGTTACATAGAACTCCCCGCGCTATTTTTTCACTAAGCATGCGGAGCAATTCATGAACCTTTGATTATTTTAAATCATGCTTGGTTTTATACATTTCCGTTATATGTGACAATTTTATTTCAAAGATCGTCTATTTGAACTAATAATTTAACAAATAAACGACTTTTTTGTTTAACATATCCTCTTAAAATTAAGAAAACGCGAAAAAAAACGGGTTTAAAACAAATCTTAAGAGAATATGGGGCGATAAAAGCATCTTTTTAGGATTTGTTTGAAGTCGCTTTTTCAGGAGATTCGGAGATTGTGAGCGTGTCACTTTACATCGCTCCTAGGTCGAACCGAAGGTTGATGCCGGCATTGCTCGTCGCGGACGGGTAAGAAATAGAGGAGACTAATGGCCGATGGATAATGGTATCGTAATAAGCACGGAGCGTGAGTTTTCGGCTCAACGAGTAGTCAGCAGAAAAGCGGATAGATGTGCTTTGCATGCCGCTGGTGGCTTGAGTGAATCCATCATCGATTTTCCGGATCAACGAACGGGTGACTTTTCGAGACACGTCCAACCGTAATACTAGATCGTTGCTGAACGGCTTAGCTGAACGATTATCTGTCTGTATCTGTGCGCGGGATGCTTGTCGCCGGTCACGCTGTGTTGAGCCGATGATTCGATTGAAGTTGGCCAACCGGTATCCCAACCCTCCTACCACATCGTTCTCGTGAGTCTCCACGAGTTGATGCGACCCGATATTCAGGTTCAATGCCCGAGTGCGGTTAAGGCGTAAGGAGATATTCAGATGGTTATGCAGTATGCTATTGACCTCTATCAGTGGATTGAAACTTTCGACGATGGCGGCCGACGAGATGTCGAAAGGGGAGGAGGGGCGGAGAAGGCCTGTCACCGGATCGCGTGAAAACCCCAAGTCGCTCCCTTCGTTCAGCGGTACCCAACTTTGAAACGAGGAGTAGGAGCCGACCCGGTATTGCGATCGGTAGGCGTGGGAGAGGAATAGCGACCGAAGGTGATCTTGGAGCTCGGGCATCATCGTCATCAAATTGAAAGTAGCATTCCAGTTAGGTAAAAGATACCGTACGTCGGGAAAGGGGGTCAGCGGGGCTTCTCCCGGCTCGCGGCCCGTGTAAGCAGCGAGGAACGCGGGAATTAGCACGTCGCTCGAACGGGAAGAGATTTGAGCCTGATCGCCATTAATAAGTTGTTGGCCGTGCTCGTCCCGAGTGTAGTGCGTTTGTACGCGGGCGGCGATCACTTCCCGGTGAGCAAGAAACCGCTCGAACGTTTCGGATCGGTAGTTGTTGCTAGCTTTACCCTTCTCGAATGCCGAAAATAGGGAGAGGGTACTCATGGCGAAACTCCCCCCGAAGGTTTTCGGCATCCCGTCGAACATGTACTGGAATTCCGTGCGGTGGTTGTCCTCGTATAACGCGTAAAGCTCTACCGTCAACCCGCGGAACGGTTCCACCGTCGCGTCCAAGCGGAGAAGCCCTGTCTGGTTAAAAAGAGCCGGCGTGATATGATCGGTACGCGTGACCAACCATCCCTTCGCCAATGACTCACTGATAAATCGCTCTCCCCCTTCCAGGCCGAACGCGAAACCGAGGCCCGGGATCAATCCCTTCGACGTGCTCTGTTGCCCGAACAGGTCGCCGATCATTGGATCGAACCCCGGGATATCGCTGCGCGTTTTACGGCTGTAGTTTACATTTATGAAGCGTACCATCATGGCAGTCCGGGTCACTCGATTCACCATATTACTCGTGCGCGTGCTGCTTTGTCCCCCATTCCCGTCGTTACTGGAACGAGCGTTCACCTCCCGCAACAAGGGCACTTTATTGTAAAGTGCTGTCAAGTTGAAACGGCTATTGAGTGTCAACGAGAGGTCGTTCTGCAGGTAGTTCCCGATCTTCCGCCCCTCGATACGTGCTCCCCGATCCCACCGGTAGCGCGAGTGGTAAGCGGCGCTCGCGTGTATCCAATCGAATGCCGAGACAAGGGAGAACGGCAGCGTGTAAGTCACGTCCGCGCTTTGCTCGTAACGGTAGGGTGTTCCGAGCTGCCAGATACTATGGGCAACCGAATCCCTCCATACCTCGTAGTCGTTGCGGTTAACTTGCTTGTTCACTTGCAGGTAGGGCTCCTCGATCTCGGCCACCGTGCCTGAACGAAACGACGCTTTCAAGCGTGAAGTAAGGTCCCAGGTGAAAGAAAAATCTCGATCCCAGAAGAAGTTGCTGCCAAACGAGAGGTATCGCGGTGTTGCCGTACCGTTCTGTCCGGCATGTTTACCCGGGTAAGCGTTAAGATCCCGGAGTTGCTTCTCCTGATACCGCCGCGTGAGGTTCG
>JAAYTC010000113.1 GCA_012518155.1 Bacteroidales bacterium
CACGGGTAGGGGAGTGAACGACTTGCACGCGGTACTCGATAAGGTGCTGGCCGATCTGCTGAAAGAGAATGTAGATATTCTTCTTATGCCAGGCGACTTGACGAATCACGGGGAGCGGCAAAGCCATGTGGATGTAACGAAAAAACTACTGCCGTTGCTTGAATCGGGAGTCCGGGTGTTTGTCGTACCTGGGAACCACGACGTGAACATTCCCAACGCGCGAGCGTACGTCGGAGAATTAGCTGCTCCGGTACCCACTATATCTGCCGAAGAGTTCGCTGAAATCTACGCGCTGTTTGGCTACGGAGATGCCCTCTCTAGGGACGAAGCATCCCTTAGTTACCTCTCGGCCATTAACGACACCACATGGATCCTCGCTTTCGATACCAACCGGTACGATGAACATACCGATCGCCCCATTACTGCTGGGAGGATCCGCCCCCAAACGATGGAATGGGCACTGAAAATATTGGATAAAGCGCGGAAGGATAACATCACGGTGCTGGGAATGATGCACCACGGGCTGGTAGAGCATATGCCCTACCAGTCGGCCTTTTTCTCCGACTACCTGGTAGAAGAATGGGAGCGTCAAGCCGATCGGTTGGCCGACGCCGGGCTGAAGGTGGTCTTTACCGGTCATTTTCATTCCAACGACGTGAGCCAACGCGTTTCTCCGGCGGGGAACAGGATATACGATGTGGAGACCGCCAGCTTGGCGCAATACCCTTTTGCCTACCGGATCATGGAATTAAAAGAGGGGCAATTATCGATCGACAGCCGGTTCGTGACTTCCATCCCGGGCAATCCCGACTTGAAAGCGGATTACCGCGAAAGGATGAAAACCATCGCGCGTCGAGTGGCCCGTGGACGAATTGAAGGAATGGGCTTGCCGATGCCGGAGGAGACGCTGGACGCGTTGGTCAACTTGATAGCCCGGATGAGCGTCATGCATGCGCGGGGCGACGAAAAGCCGGATGAGGGGATGAAGGAAGCGATAGAGGATTTCGCGGCCTTGTTAGGTGGGGAGGCAGATATGGAATCGTTTACGTTCGATTTCCCGCCGGAGGATAACCGGCTTGTCATCGATCTGAATTGAAAAAATGAAACAGGAAGTGATGCGATTATTGGGATGCATGGAGGCGGGACGGGTAGAAGCCGGGTGCGACGAGGCGGGGCGCGGCTGCTTGGCGGGGCCTGTGTTTGCCGCGGCGGTGGTCCTACCGGAGGGTTTCCGGTGCAAGGGGTTGACCGACTCCAAGCAGCTAACGGAAAAGAGACGCCTTGAATTGCGGCACATTATAGAAAAGGAGGCGGTTGCTTGTGCCGTGGCAATGTGCAGTCCCCAAGAGATCGACACGATGAATATCCTTTGGGCATCGGTGGAAGCGATGCATCGGGCGCTGGGCAAGTTGACGGTCCGTCCCGAGCATATCTTGGTGGACGGCAACCGGTTTCGTCCGTATAAGAAGATACCGCATACCTGCGCGGTAAAAGGGGACTCCAGGTTCTTGTCCATCGCGGCCGCCTCCATCTTGGCCAAGACGTATCGCGATGATTATATGCGGAAGTTACATGAAGAATACCCTATGTATGATTGGGCACGTAATAAGGGATATCCCACCCGGACGCATCGGGAAGCACTGGATCGTCACGGCATCACCCCGCATCATCGACAGAGTTTTCGCCTGTTCGAGCAGCAATTGGAATTGGAATTTAAGTGACGCTGCCCTCTCTCGGAATGCTCTTTCTTGACATCCTTTTTCTTAATATCCTTTCCAGATGCTCTTCTTATGACACCCCTTTCATGCTGAGTTGAATACGCCCACGGGTTAGATCGATCGTCAGCACCTTTACCTTCACATGCTGGTGCAGCGACACCACCTCGGCAGGATTCGACACGAACCGGTCGGCCAACTCCGAGATATGCACCAGTCCGTTCTCCTTGATGCCCACGTCCACGAAACAGCCGAAGTTGGTGATGTTGGTGACGATACCGGGCAATACCATCCCCTCTTTCAGGTCGCCGATAGCCCGGATAGAGGGATCGAATTCCAGCACCTTCGAGGTACCGCGGGGATCCCGCCCCGGTTTCTCCAGCTCCTGCAGTATGTCGGTCAATGTTTCTGTTCCTACCGTTTCTGTCTTGTACCGGTCCATCTCGAGGGTATCGATCAACGCCTTGTTGTGCATCAGCTCTTGCACCGACAAGTTCATGTCGCCCGCCATCCGTTCCACCACCGGGTAGCTCTCGGGATGCACCGCGGAGTTATCCAACGGGTTCTCCGAGTCGGGCACCCGCAAGAAGCCCGCGCATTGTTGGAAGGCTTTTTCGCCGAGACGAGGTACCTTCTTTAGCTCTTTACGCGAACGAAACGGACCATTTTTCGCACGGTAGTTCACGATATTCTGCGCCAGTGCTTCCCCCAATCCCGACACGTAGGTGAGCAGGTGCTTGCTCGCCGTGTTGAGGTTTACCCCCACTTGATTCACAGAGCTCTCTACGGTCTGATCTAGCGACCGCTTTAACTTCGACTGGTCGACGTCGTGTTGGTATTGTCCCACGCCGATCGACTTGGGGTCGATCTTCACCAGCTCCGCGAGCGGGTCGCTCAACCGCCGTCCGATGGAGACAGCCCCCCGCACGGTCACGTCGTACTCGGGGAATTCCTCCCGGGCGATCTTGGAGGCGGAGTAGACCGAGGCCCCGCTTTCGCTCACGACAAACACTTTCACCTCTTTCTCGTACCGCAGGTTGGCGATAAACCGTTCGGTCTCCCTGCTCGCGGTGCCGTTGCCGATGGCGATGGCATCGATCCGGTAGGTCGACACCAGCTTCACCACCTTGCTGGCCGCCTTGGAGGCCTCTTTCTGGGGCGGGTGGGGGTAGATGGTCTCGTTGTGCAGCAAGTTCCCCTGCTCGTCGAGGCACACCAGCTTGCAACCGGTGCGGTAGCCGGGGTCTATGGCCAGTATGCGTTTTTGTCCCAGCGGGGGAGCCAGCAACAACTGCCGCAGGTTCTCCGCGAAGACCGCGATCGCCTCTTCGTCCGCCTTCTCCTTCGAGAGGTTGGCAAACTCCGTCTCGATGGAGGGTTTCAGGAGCCGCTTATATGCATCCACCACCGCGTCTTCCACCTGGTAGGACGACGCGCTGTCGTTCTTCACGAAGCGGCGTACCAGCCGGTCGATGCACTTCTCCTCGTCGGGGGCAATCGATACCCGCAATATTCCTTCCGATTCTCCCCGGCGGACAGCCAGAATACGGTGGGACGGGCAACGGTGTAACAAGGCGGAGAAATCGAAATAGTCTCGGTATTTCTCGCCCTCCTCCTCTTTTCCTTTGATCACCTTGGAGGTAATCATCGCTTCCCGGGCGAAGATAGCTCGTACTGAATGACGGGCGGAGGTGTCTTCGTTCACCCATTCCGCGATGATATCACGCGCTCCTTTTAGCGCCTCGTCGGCCGTGGCTACCTCCCCCTTCACGAACTCCGCGGCCTTGGGTTCCACCGGCCCCCGGTGTTGGGCCATCAGCCAATCGGCCAAAGGTTCCAATCCCTTCTTGCGTGCCATCTCGGCACGGGTCTGCCGTTTCGGCTTAAAGGGGAGGTAGAGATCCTCCAGCTCGGTGGCGTCCCAGCACTCCTCGATGGTTGTTTTCAGTTCAGGGGTGAGCTTCTCCTGCTCCTCGATCGATTTTAGAATAAACTCCTTTCGCTTCTCGAGTTCTTTATACTTCTCGTGGAGGGATTTAACTTGGCCCACCTGCACCTCGTCGAGCCCCCCTGTCGCCTCCTTTCGGTAGCGGCTGATAAAGGGGATGGTGGCCCCCTCCTCCAGGAGCCGGATGCAGTTCTCGATAGGCTTGAGCGGGATCGAAAGCGATGTAGAAATTAGCGCGTGTATGATTGACATTGTGAGTGGATTTATAGTTGCTGCAAAAATAGTTGCTACAAAAATACAAGAAATTTCCGTATCTTTACCTCAATAAGCGAATCACCAGGTCCAAGAAACTCAAGGGAGACCTTTTATGCACGTTTTAAGATAGAGTAAGCGTGCATCTTGCTTGAATGAGGAGGCTATCAACGGGTATACCGTGACGAAATGGTACGTATTACACGACGAAAAAGCAGATGAAACGAGCAAGGGCATATTAAAACAATCAACGGATGGCAAAATTAAAATCGGTCTATTTTTGCAGCAGCTGCGGGCACGAGTCCCCCAAGTGGATGGGGAGGTGCCCCGCCTGCGGGGAGTGGTCCACCTTCGTGGAGGAGGTGGTGCGCAAGGACGCCGCCGCGAGGCAGGACGACACCCGCTCCTTCACCTCGATGAAAAGTGAGCCTCTCACGCTGCGGGAGATCAAGGCGGAGGAGGAGCCGCGCATCGATACACGGGACGGCGAACTGAACCGGGTATTGGGCGGGGGATTGGTCCCCGCTTCGGTAGTGCTTATCGGCGGCGAGCCGGGAATTGGGAAGTCGACCCTCGTGCTGCAAACCGCGCTTAAACTGAAGGGGCTGCCCATCCTTTACGTCTCCGGTGAAGAGAGTGCTCGACAGTTGAAGCTCCGGGCCGAGCGGATCGGGTTGGAGAACGACGACTGCCGGATCGTCTGCGAGACGAACCTCGATGAGATCTTTCGTCACGTGAAGAACGTGTCACCCTGCCTGCTGATTGTCGACTCCATCCAGACGGTCTACAGCGACGCGTTGGAGTCTGCCCCGGGCAGCATCTCGCAGGTACGCGAGTGTGCCTCGTTATTGCTCAAGTTCGCGAAGCAGTCGGGTACTCCGGTGCTGCTTATCGGACATATCACCAAGGAGGGAAGCATCGCGGGTCCCAAGGTGCTGGAACACATCGTGGACGCGGTGTTGCAGTTCGAGGGCGACCAACATTACATGTACCGGGTGTTGCGGGGCATCAAGAACCGGTTCGGGAGCACTGCCGAGCTGGGGATCTACGAGATGAACCAATCGGGCTTGCGGGAGGTGAGCAATCCATCCGAACTGCTGCTCACCCGAAACCACGAAGGGTTGAGCGGGGTCTCCATTGCCGCGGCGATCGAAGGCATCCGCCCCTTCCTGATCGAGACGCAAGCACTGGTGAGCACCGCCGCGTACGGCACCCCGCAACGGTCGGCCACCGGCTTCGACATCCGGCGGATGAACATGTTGTTGGCCGTGTTAGAAAAACGGGCGGGGTTCAAGCTGGCCCAGAAAGATGTGTTCCTCAATATCGCCGGAGGGTTACGGGTAAGCGATCCGGGAATGGATTTATCGGTGATCACCGCGGTGTTGTCGTCGAGCCTCGATATGACGGTGGATCCGGACACCTGCCTCTGCGGGGAAGTGGGCCTTTCGGGAGAGATACGCCCCGTCCACCGCGTGGAACAACGGGTGCAAGAGGCTGAAAAACTGGGATTCTCCCGCGTGTTGATCCCTTCCAATAACCTGAAAGGGTACCCTAAGAAAGGGAGCATCGAAATCGCGGAGGTGCGGAAGGTGAGCGACGCGTTCCGACTGCTTTTTTCCTGAGCGCGAAAGAACGGGTGGACGAACGAGGTCGGTAATCAATTACGACTATAGCAGCTGACCGAGCGAGGTAAGTGTTAGAGTGGGGGCCATGGTAATTTTGAATTTTCGAGAAACGAAAGAAATACGGTGAATCTCTTTGAAACTCTAAAAATATATAGTACATTTGCAACCGCTCTGCATATTTAGCAATAAGGTACCTTGGCCGAGTGGTTAGGCGTCGGTCTGCAAAACCGTTGACGGCGGTTCGAATCCGCCAGGTACCTCCAAGAAAATCCTTGCAACCGCCTGTAATCGGGATTGGTCGCAAGGTTTTTTATTTCACGGATCTCCGTGAGTTTGCAACGCGATCGAGGTGAGTCTGCAGTGCGAACTAATTGTCAGGAAGTTTGGGAATCCTCTTTCTTGAACGCATCGGTTACCTTTTCGTAGTTCTCTTTCCAAGATTCGGATACGGTGTTAAAGAAATCACTCGCACTTTCTCGAATCACTTCCCATTTGCCATCGGCTACATTTTCGTACTCTTGTAATTTAGAAGCCAAGTTATCCCGTATTCCTTTCAAATTATCCAATTGCTCCCGGTACTCCTCTTTCGCGTCATCCGCGATTTCGTCGGCTTTCTGATCCAGCTTGTTTATGTAGTCTGCCAGGTCGTTCAAAACCTGATAGGCTTTTTGTTTAAATTCGTCTTTTTTCATCGTGATGTGTATGGTGTTTAACTTCAATGTATAAACATTTTACGATTGCTTTTGGTTCAAAGCGAGAACTATCTTGGCAATTCGTTTGATCGAAAAAAGGCAATAGATATGTCATAAAGTAAGCAAAATAACAGAAAAACCGTATCTTTGCAACTTAGAAAAAAAGTTTTATGTTGAATATAGTAATTTTTGGAGCCCCAGGTTCAGGGAAAGGAACGCAGAGTGAGAAACTGATCGAAAAATATGGTTTAAAACATGTATCTACCGGAGATTTACTTCGTTCAGAGATAAAAAAGAAAACGAAGCTGGGACTCATGGCAGACTCTTACATCTCGAAAGGGCAGCTAGTTCCCGACGAGGTTGTAATCAGGATGATAGAGGGATTGTTCGAAAAACATCAAGGTACACCCGGGTTTATTTTCGATGGTTTTCCAAGAACATTGACGCAGGGGAAGGCCCTCGATGAAATATTGGATAAAAAGGGAGAAAAAATCTCCATGGTTCTTAGCTTGGAGGTAGAAGATGAGGAATTGATCGAACGTCTCCTGAAACGAGGAGAGATTTCGGGACGTTCCGATGACAATCGGGAAACAATCGAGTTGCGATTAAAAGTGTATTATGAACAAACGGCACCCTTGAAGGAGTTTTATAGGGAGCAGGGCAAGTTAGTACGGATAACAGGTCACGGTTCCATTGATACTATTTTTGAATCAATGGCTACCGTCGTGAACCGGATTATAGCTTAGTGTATGGCAGAAACAAACTTCGTTGACTACGTTAAAATATTTTGCCGTTCGGGAAAGGGGGGGCGTGGCTCTGCCCATTTCCGGCGGGAAAAGTTTGTCCCAAAGGGTGGGCCTGACGGTGGCGACGGTGGCGACGGAGGAAGTGTAATTTTGCGGGGTAACCGCAATTACTGGACGTTGTTGCACTTGCGTTACCAACGACATATTTTTGCCGGACACGGTGAGAGCGGTTCCAAGGCAAAACGTTTCGGGAAGAGGGGAGAGTCGAAGGTGATTGAAGTTCCCTGCGGAACCGTGGTTTTTGACGCACACACGGGAGAGTACCTGTGCGATATCACGGAGCACGACCAAGAGGTGGTTTTATTAAAAGGAGGCCGAGGAGGCCTGGGGAATGTTCACTTTAAATCGGCTACCAATCAGGCACCCCGGTATGCTCAACCGGGGGAACCCTACGAAGAACGATGGGTAATCTTGGAACTAAAGCTTTTAGCAGACGTGGGATTGGTAGGTTTCCCCAACGCTGGTAAATCGACCCTGCTTTCCGTAGTTTCTGCCGCTAAACCAAAAATAGCGAATTATCCCTTTACCACGCTAGAACCTAATCTGGGGATCGTGAGTTATCAAGATGGTAAGTCGTTCGTGATGGCCGATATTCCCGGGATCATCGAGGGGGCCAGTGAAGGAAAGGGGTTGGGTTTACGCTTCTTGCGCCATATAGAACGAAACTCGCTGCTACTCTTCGTGATACCCGCCGATAGTGAAGATATAAGGGCAGAGTATGCCATCTTGGTAAACGAGTTGAAGCAGTACAATCCCGAGTTACTTGATAAAAAACATGTGCTGGCAATATCTAAATCGGATATGCTGGACGAAGAGCTGATACAAGAAATTACCCTTGAACTGCCCGAAGATATCCCTTACGTGTTCATTTCGTCGATCACGGGATATGGGATACCGGTTTTGAAAGACGTGCTTTGGAGGGAACTTAACGAACAAGAATCAATGCCTTTGCCGGGGCCCCGGGATGTGTTGATTCACCGCGACAAAGATGTATCGCTCTACAATTTTGAGCCCGAAGAGACATTTCCCGACGAAGGAGAGGATAATGATACAGGCGAGGAAGATGATGATGAGGACTTTGAATGAAGGTGCACTCCCAATACAACAATTTGCTTCTTTTTGATCTGTTGGATAAGGAAGAAACAATCGCTCACTTCAGCACTACTCGTGTAGGAGGCGTGAGCCATGGCTCCTATGCTTCTCTTAACACGGGTAATTTTTCCGACGACAACCCGTTGAATATTCATGAAAACCGGCAAATTATCGCTCGGATGTTTTACATGGAGATGGATCGGTTTATCATTCCTCATCAAACTCACGGAACGGGGGTGTTAAACGTCGACGGCGAGTTTCTTCAGAGGGATCACGCGTCAGCCATCGAAACCTTGTATGGGGTGGACGCGGTGATAACCAGCGAGAAAGGAATTTTTGTTTGCGTGACAACAGCCGACTGTGTCCCTATTTTGCTGTATGATCGCGACAAAGAAGTGGTCGCCGCGATCCACGCGGGCTGGAGGGGCACGGTGGGGGGGATCGTGGAAAACACTTTGCGTGAGATGGAACAGCACTACAACTCTGCTGCAGAAGATATTATTGCCGGAATTGGACCCGCTATTAGCCAATCTCACTATGAGGTGGGGGAAGAGGTGATCGAACGATTTCGTGAAAAGGGATTCGATCTTTCAGACAAAGCGGTCTTCTATCGGGAAAAGTTGACAGGAAAACGCTATTTAGATTTAAAGGAGATTAACCGTCGTGTACTTGTTCGACTGGGTCTACCGGAGGCGAGTATCGAGAAAAGCGACTTCTGTACATTCGACAAGCAAGAGCTATTTTTTTCGGCTCGACGGCAGACCGTTCATTCGGGGAGGATGCTTTCGGGTATCATGAGAAAAGGGAGATAGCCCTTAACGTGAAAGGGAACAGAATGCCATTGGCAAATTGTTCCCTTTCTACGAATAAATATGCTTGCTTTTAATGCAAGTATGTTAGATGTGCCGCATCAATAACGTTGACCCACCGTTTCCCAGTCAACAATTTTCCAGATCTCTTTCAAGTGCTCGGCGCGTCTGTTTTGGTAGTCGAGGTAGTAGGAGTGCTCCCACACGTCGAATCCCAAAATGGGGGTTAACCCTTTTGTGACGGGGTTCCCACCGCCGCTCTCTTTTTCAATCGAGAGTTTACCATTGTCGTCTTTTGCCAACCATACCCAGCCAGAACCGAAAACCGAAACACCGGCCGCGTTAAACTCTTCTTTGAATTTTTCAAATGAGCCAAATTGCTCGTTGATCGCATCCCCTAACTGTCCGGTAGGCTCACCGCCGCCCCCTTTTTTGAAAGAGGTGAAATAGAGGTTGTGATTCAATATTTGCCCGGCATTATTGAAGATAGCACCATCGCTCTCTTTTACTACTGTCACAAGATCGGCATCTTCTAACTTGGTTCCCACGACCAGTTTATTTAAATTATCCACGTACGCCTGGTGGTGTATGCCGTAGTGAAGTTCAACCGTTTGTTTACTGATAACCGGCTCCAAGGCGTCGGTCTCGTAGGGCAATGCTACTTTTTCGAATTTCATATTTACACTATTTTTAGAATTATTGTTTTCGTTATTTCTCGCGCTGGAGTTACTGCAACTGATCGTGGCGAATACCACTAATCCAGTTAATAGATAGAGATGCATTGTTTTCATAACCTCATCATTTAGTTGATCAATAATATAACGAAAAGCACGCGTTATTGTTCGTTTTGCTTCCATTTGTTCGAGTAACGATCAGGGCCTTTCGCCATTGATCAATGGGTTGCTTCCAAAAAGAAACGCCCGAGAGCAGCTACTCCGGGCGTTCTATCTATTTTGTCTATAGCCTTTTTTATTTATTTATGGCGCGGGCGATTCCGGCCGTGGTTCTGTTCTTTCGGTATTCGTCTCTTCCTGTTCCTGCTGAGCGTCCAAGAAGACGGAGTCGTTGGATCCATCCGGTCGGGAGGGCAGTGTTTGTTTTTCCGGAGTTTCGGGAGTACTTTCTAGTATCTCTTGCGAACGAGATATCCATTTGCGCTTCCCGAAAATATGCTCCAGGTCGTCCGAGTAAATGATCTCTTTCTCCAGCAAGATGGTCGCCAGTTCTTTATGGCCTACTGCCTTCTCGCTCAAGATATTTTTTGCCCGCTCATACTGTTCCGCTATCATGCTTTTCACTTCGCTGTCGATCAACCTTGCCGTGTCATCGCTGTAGGGTTTAGAGAAAGTGTACTCCTGCCCCGAGGTATCGTAATAACTCAGGTTGGGGAGTTTATCGCTCATCCCCATGTAGGTAACCATAGCATAAGCTTGTTTAGTCACACGCTCAAGGTCGTTCATAGCCCCTGACGAAATCTGCCCGATAAACAGATCTTCTGCTGCCCTTCCACCGAGGAGAGCACACATTTCGTCGAGCATTTGATCCTTGGTGGTGATCTGTCGCTCTTCGGGGAGGTACCAAGCCGCACCCAGTGCTTTTCCGCGCGGCACGATGGTTACTTTTACCAGGGGATTAGCGTGTTCCAAGAACCAGCTTAACGTAGCGTGCCCCGCCTCGTGGATAGCGATCGACTTCTTCTCGTCCTGCGTGATAATTTTGTTCTTTTTTTCCAATCCTCCTACAATACGGTCCACCGCATTCATGAAGTCCTCTCTCTGCACGAACTTCTTTTTCTTTCTCGCGGCAATCAATGCTGCCTCGTTACAGACGTTCGCGATATCAGCACCCGAGAATCCGGGGGTTTGACGTGCCAGGAAGTCGATATTGATCGATTCATCTATCTTGATGGGTCGGAGGTGAACCTTGAAAATCTCTCTCCGATCGTTCAGGTCGGGTAATTCCACGTATATCTGCCGGTCGAAACGTCCTGCCCTGAGCAGGGCTTTATCAAGCACGTCGGCACGGTTCGTGGCCGCGAGAATAATGACTCCACTGTTGGAGCCGAAGCCATCCATCTCGGTGAGGAGTTGATTCAATGTATTCTCACGCTCGTCGTTCGAGCCGAAGTTGGTGTTTTTACCACGGGCACGGCCCACGGCATCGATCTCGTCGATGAACACGATACAGGGTGCCTTCTCCTTCGCCTGTCGGAAAAGATCGCGCACCCGTGAGGCACCCACTCCCACGAACATTTCCACGAAATCGGAACCGGAGATTGAAAAGAAAGGCACATTGGCCTCACCGGCTACTGCCTTTGCCAGCAATGTCTTCCCGGTCCCGGGGGGGCCTACCAGGAGAGCACCCTTTGGTATTTTCCCACCCAGGTTGGTATAGTTCCCCGGATTTTTTAGAAATTCAACAATCTCTTGTACTTCCTCCTTGGCTTCCGAGAGGCCGGCCACGTCTTTAAAGGTGACTTTCTGGCTGGAGTCTCTGTCGAAAAGTTGCGCTTTGGATTTACCCACGCTAAACACGCCGCCTGATCCTCCACCAGCACCGCCTTGCATTCTGCGCATCATCCATATCCAAAAAACGATAAGCAAAAGGAACGGGGCAAAGGTGATCAATATCCCCCATACTTCCGAAGAGGTGTCGAAACGAACCTCTATATCGTAGTTTCGTTCCTCTTTAACGCCTTCGATAAATTCCGAGATGGCATCGGGCGATGATCCTTTTACCCGGATAACCGGAGTTCTACCCACCCGGTTTGCATCGTCGCCAAATATTTGGGGAATAGACTCTTCCCGCACGATAGCCTCCGCGGTTTCCTTGTTGTTATAGACAACTACGCTGCTGATTCGATTATCCCTCACGTACTCTTGAAACTCCGACCATTTTATCTCTTTAACCGTTGTGTCTTGACCAAAAAACCACATCCCCATCAGGATAGCCAGCACGATCGCGTACACCCAATAGGGATTAAATGGCTTCTTAGGATTGGTGTTGCCTCCCAACTTTGGGCGTAAAGTGGGTTGTTTGTCTTGTTGTTTATTATCTTTATTCGTATTGCTCATTTGTTTTGCTACCTTATCTGAAATTGGTAATGCCTCGTTTTTATCCCGGATGAAAATCCTTGTTTTGTAACAACTCTTCGAGTAATAAGTTTTTAATCGATATTTGGAATCCGTGTGGAACGGGCATCCTCCCATAGGAGATCGATGTTGTAGAAATTTCGCAATTCAGGCAGGAAAATATGAACGATAACGTTCCCATAATCCATGCCAATCCATTCTGCAAGTTGCTGCCCGTGTACGCGAAGTGGTCGTTCGCCGGTGTTTTTCACAACGTTTTTCTCTACCGATTCTGCCAGTGCCGATACCTGGGTAGGCGTGTTGCCTTCGCAAATCACGAAATAATCGCAGACTGCTCCGGATAATTCACCCAGTTCGATGGCATTGATGTTTTTTCCTTTTTTCTCTTGGATACCTTCGATAACATGTTGTAAAAACTCGTTCTGTTCTATCATCCTTAATTTTAAGCCGGTTTTATAAATAATTCGAGCTTCGTGAGTTTGGTTGCATACTTCTTATCACGAACTCGCGAACATTCAGTAAGGTATCAAAAACACCGTACTGTTGTGACAAAGATAGGTTGTTTTTTCTTTATAACGGCCCGAAAATAGGGACAACCTTCTCTTTCGTGTAATATTGAACAAAAACAGTGCCAAAAAAAATAAAGCCTTGTCTCGAAAGACAAGGCTCATTAAGTTTCTTCAGGTACGCTGTTGTCATACGATGAGCAACTGAATGTTGTGCTATAAGGTTTGCAACTTGAGCGATCTCCATAACACTTTGATTCCACCTCCATCGTGAATTTGGAGCGCGATTCTTCCTTGTGCCTGTCCGATTTTTTCGTCGGTGAGATTCACCATCTCTTTGCCATTCAGCCACGTTTGAATATTATCTCCTTCTACACGGATACGCATCGTGTTCCAATCCCCTTCGATGAGGTTATCTTCCCCTTCCGGTATCTGAGCGAGCCAGCCTCTTCCGTAAGACTCGTATATACCACCGGTATGCATGTTTTTGGGAGCTACTTCCACTTGCCAACCGTTCACGATTGCCACCGGCTCGATGAACGAACGAATGAAAACGCCCGAATTCCCATCGGCTTCCTGTTTGAATTCAACCGTTAGGTCAAAATCGTCGTAATATTCCCGGGTAGCCAAGTAGCCATATTCTTTATCAGGCCCGCTTTCGCATACCAACAATCCATCTTGCACGTACCATTTCTCGGTGCCATACACTTCCCAGCCATGCAGGTCTTCCCCGTTAAAAAGGTTTACCTCTTGGGTTTTTCTCGGGAGTTCCTTCACTTTGACGTTGCGGAACCAAGCGGCCGACCCGTGATCTTGGAGGCAAAGTACCCCTTTACGTGCCAAGCCATACTCGGGAGCATCTTCCCATTTCCCACTGTTTTTTCGCTCGAACCAGTCATCGGTCCATGCTTCGAATTCAATCACTTTTTCACCGTTTAGCCAGTGCTCCACGTGGCCATTATCGAATACAATCTTCGAAGTGTTCCATTCGCCGGCAGGTTTGATGATTGTTTTTTCCGGGTCGGTGGTATACATCGCGTAGTCGGCACCCGTTTTTTGCCAATCCTCCAGGGGTTCCGGGAAGTTCAGTTCGTCAATGAGCTGGTATTCAGGGCCGGTTACATAAGGCACCGCGAATTTCGGGTTCTCAACAACGTGGTATAATACACCGCTGTTGCCACCATCCGCGATTCTCCATTCCCATTTCAACTCGAAGTTCTCGTAAATTTTTTCGGTCACGATATACCCGTGCTCGTCGGCACCCTCGCCTTTGGCTTGGATCATGCCATCTTCGGCGAACCAAGGAGCCGTAAGCTCTTCACCATTATAGTCTCGCCATCCATTCAAGGTTTCACCATCGAACAGCAGTTCCCATCCCTCGGCGATTTCCTGCTGCGTGAGGGTGTTGTGTTTCGCCCCACTGTTACAGGCAGTCGTCAATACCATCATAACTGTCGTAAATAATAAAATAATTTTAGATTTCATCGTTTCTTTTTTATAAGGGTTATCTATGTTGAGTTTATACTACAAAGATATTAAAAAGAGATTAGAATCGCACATTTTGGAAAAGAATACCTACGTTTGTAGGCTGTAGCGAGCGATTTTAAACAAACAGTCGTTAAAATCGTTCATAGTAGAAACGCGATTAACAATTAATTTATTCGATTTTGAAACTCATTGATTTAGCTGTAGAGAAGGAAATAGCAGACTTGGCTTTTGTAGCCACCGTTGGTTTTTTTGATGGTGTCCACGTTGGGCATCGGCATCTTATAGAACAGGTGAAAGCGGAAGCGCGCATTCGTAATTTGCCATCGGCCGTGATCACTTTCCCGGTGCATCCGCGTAAGGTGCTTCAGTCGGATTACCAGCCCTCGCTACTCAGCGGTTTCGATGAAAAAGTAACACAGCTCGACACGACCGGCATCGACTATTGCATCAGCCTCCCCTTTACGGTAGAACTGTCGCGACTTTCCGCCCGCGATTTTATACATCATGTTTTGAAAGAAAAAATTCATGTCGACACGCTTCTGGTGGGGTACGACCATCGTTTCGGGCACAACCGAGAAGAGGGGTTCAACGAATACAAGCTCTACGGCGAAGAGGTGGGAATGAATGTTTTTTTGGCCACCGAATTTCAGTTTAGCGGCAGTCACGATGTGAGCTCATCGCGGGTGCGGCGCCTGTTAAAGGAAGGAAACATAAAAGAGGCCAATCGTTTGTTGTCCTACAGTTACACCTTATCAGGGAAAATCGTGGAGGGGTATCAGGTAGGGCGTACTATCGGGTACCCCACCGCTAACATGCGAGTTTGGGAACGCTACAAGGTGGTTCCTGCCTTAGGCGTGTACGCCGTGTTGGTGCACCTGCGCGAGGTGGTGTACCCGGGTATGCTTTACATCGGCACACGTCCCACCTTGCACGAGGATAGCGAGATTAGCGTGGAGGTGAATCTTTTCGACTTCGAAGGAAACCTTTACAACCAATCGATGACCGTGGAATTTGTCGACTTTATTCGTGCCGATGAAAAGTTTGGTACAAAGGAAGAGTTGGTCGGCCGGATTCATCGCGATAAAGAAGAGGTGAAAAAACGATTAAAAAATAAAAAATAATGGAGACCATACTCTTAAATAACGGTGTAGAGATGCCTTCACTTGGCTTGGGTACGTATAAAATAGGCCGGACCGATGAAGAGGTGTATCATGCGGTTCGATCGGCATTAGATATTGGTTACCGCCATATAGATACCGCAACACTGTATCAAAACGAACATTCCGTGGGCAAAGCAATCCGCGATAGTGGCATCACGCGTGATGAGCTGTTCGTGACCACGAAATTGTGGGGGAGTGATGTTCTTGCTCATAACGTGAAGGGAGCTTTTGAAACCAGTTTGCGAAACTTGGGCTTCGACTACCTGGATCTGTATCTCGTGCATTGGCCCGTGAAGGGGAGATTGCAAGAGGTCTGGAAAGAGCTCGAGTCGCTCTACTATTCCGAGAAGGCCCGTGCCATCGGGTTGAGCAATCACCTCATACATCACATGGAAGAGGCATTGCAAAATGCCACGGTCGCTCCCGTGGTAAATCAAGTGGAGCAGCACCCCTACTTAAATCAGGAAGAGCTGAGGGAATACTGTGAAGAGGAAGGGGTCACCGTGCAATCTTGGAGCCCGCTGGGGAGTAATAAAATCCCCCTGTTAAAAGAGCCGGTTCTCGCGGAGATTGGCAGCAACTATTCTAAATCGCCCGCGCAGGTGGTGTTGCGATGGCACTTGGATATCGGAGCCGTACCTCTCCCCAAGTCATCCCATCCTGAGCGGCAGAGAGAGAATTTTGAGGTGTTTGATTTTCGGCTGACGGCCGAAGAGATCGGCCGAATTGGCGCGTTAAACAGGGATCATCGTACCGGCATGCACCCTGATAACATGGAGTTTTAATAGATCCCCCGTTCATTGAGCGCTCGTTGGTAAGCCGCCGCGTTGCGTGCATGCTCCGCGTGGGTCACCGCGAAATTGTGGCGCCCGGAGAGGTCTTCTTTCGCGCACATGAATAGATAATCGTGTTGTTGAGGAGCTAAAACACCCTCGATAGCTTGTATGGAGGGAACACGAATGGGGCCGGGAGGAAGGCCGCTGTTCTTGTAGGTGTTGTAAGGCGACTCAACCTCAAGGTGACGGTAAAGAATCCGGCGCAGTGCGAAATCGCCCACGGCAAACTTTACAGTTGGATCGGCCTCGAGCCGCATGCCCCTCTTCAGTCGGTTAAGGTAAAGCCCCGCCACGACGGGATACTCATCGGCGTAGGTGGCTTCCTCCTCCACGATGGAGGCCAGTATCGAAACCTCAACCGGGGTTAACCCTATCCGGCGCGATTTCTCTTCGCGCGACTCGTTCCAGAACGCGTTGTATTCTCTTTTCATTCGGTTGAGTAGGTCATCTATGCTCGTGTTCCAGTACACTTCATACGTGTTGGGTATAAACATCACGGGGAATGTTTCCGGGTGAAACCCGAAAGCCGCGGCTCTCTCGTTGTCATGCAAGTGGGTATCCAACGTTACACTATCCATCATCAGTTGTCGAGAGATTCTGCCTGCCAAGTCTTCCAACGTGCGGACGTTGTTGAAGGTAAGGTTCACGGGTGCCTGCTGTCCCGAACGTAAACGGCGAATAACATCCGGCATTGTCATTCCGGGTTCGATCGCGTACCTTCCGCTTTTCACCTGTCGCGGGTAGTTCATCCGATCGGCCAATATCCGAAAAATCTCCTCGGAAGGAGGGGGTGCCTGCTCGCTGATTTGCTTCATCACTTGCTCGTATCCCTTGTCCGGTTGGATGTAAATATAGGCCGTCTCCTCGAGCGAAAAAGGTTTGAACACTTGGTTGTAAATATATAAGGCACCTGCTAGCCCGATAAGGAGAACGGAGGCCACGACCGAGAGTAAAACCTTGGTTCGTTTCCGTTTTTTATTTTCTGGGTGTTTTTTTTCTATCTGTTCCATTTTTAATTTTTTGTCGATCGTCGCAACCGGTGCAAATTTACAGGTAATTATTCTCTTTTTCGGTACAAAAGCAAAAAGAGGTCGATAAGGCGTGTTCAAGGGAACTATTTTCGTGTCAAAAACTGCTTTTTCTTTTGACAAGTTAAAAACAACTCGTATATTTGCATCCGATTTTAGCAAATCCATTGGGAAGTGTGGGTGAGTGGCTGAAACCAGCAGTTTGCTAAACTGCCGTACGGGTAACTGTACCGGGGGTTCGAATCCCCCCGCTTCCGCGAAAAAATTTGAAAATCAGCCGTGTACCATATTTGTGCACGAAAACGTACACGAAAGCATCCGGAAATGGGTGCTTTTTTCTTTTTTGAATAGACTGCGTCTATGAGTATGAAGAAATATCTATCGAAAATATGTTATATAACATGTTTTTTGTTGTATCTTTGTGGTGATTTAAATGGCGAGCGAGCCATTAACGTGGCTTCATAGCGAGTTTGCCGATGAATCATAACTTTTTAATTGAAAGGAGAAATTATGACAATCAAAAGCTTAACTACCGAAGAGATTCTGTCGCAGATCAAGTATCTGGAGCAGAATATTTCGAAAGGATCTCCTAGTTATCGTACCAATCGATTAAACAGGATCCGATCCTTAAAAGCCAGCTTGCGAATGGCAAGTTGATTAAAAGTTGTAATAGCTGAGTAATCCTTCATTGGATTACGAAAGCTTTGCCGCGAAATTTATTAGTATCACTCAATATAGGAGCAATTGCTCACGAGGCTGCCAAAAAAGGCGGCTTTTTTTGTTTATCTTTGTATCGTTTATCTAACAAAACGATTGATTTTTTATGAAATTACTATCAGCCCGATTAGCCGCACTGTCTCCTTCCGAGACGTTCGCGATGGCACAAAAGAGTAACGAGCTCAAGGCACAAGGTGTCGACGTGATTAATATGAGCGTGGGCGAGCCCGATTTTAACACGCCCGCCCATATCAAGCAAGCGGCCAAACAGGCCATTGACGATAATTTTTCGTTCTACTCACCCGTGGCGGGCTTTCCCGACCTGAAAAAGGCCGTTAGCGAGAAATTACAGCGTGAGAACAAGTTGGAATATTCTCCCGCTCAAATCGTTGTATCGAGTGGGGCCAAGCAGTCGCTCTGCAACGTGATTCTATCCATCGTGGACAAGGGCGACGAGGTGATCATCCCGGCTCCTTACTGGGTAAGTTACCCCGAGATGGTGAAGCTGGCAGAGGGAACGCCGGTGTTTATCTACGCGGGCATCGCGCGGGATTTCAAGATCACCCCCCGTCAACTCGAGGAGGCGATCACGCCCAAGACCAAGGTGCTCATCCTTTGCTCGCCCTCCAATCCCACGGGCAGTGTTTATACCAAGGAGGAGCTTGAAGCGTTGGCCGGCGTGCTTGAGAAGCATCCCCAAGTGCACGTTGTTGCCGATGAGATTTACGAACATATCAACTACATCGGGCAACACGAATCCATCGCTCAATTTACCGCGATTCATGACCGGGTGGTCATCGTTAACGGTGTTTCGAAAGGATACGCGATGACCGGGTGGCGCATTGGGTGGATTGCAGCCCCGCAATGGATTGCATCGGCTTGCAGTATGCTCCAGGGGCAATATACATCGGGGCCCTCCTCCATTTCCCAAAAAGCAGCACTCGCGGCGTACATGGGCGATCAATCGTGCGTGGCAGAGATGAAGGTCGCGTTTGAAAGGCGGAGGGATCTTATCGCGAAATTGTTGGGTGAGATACCGGGATTGAATGTAAATATACCCATGGGGGCTTTTTACATCTTCCCGGAATGTAAATACTACTTGGGCAAATCGCGCGGCGACAGAGCCATCAATACAGCCACCGATTTAGCGATGTATATCTTGGAGGAGGCGCATGTGGCTTGTGTAGGAGGCGATGCTTTTGGTGCCCCGGGTTGTATACGGCTTTCTTACGCGACTTCCGACGAGAATATCACGAAAGCCATCGAGCGGGTGAAAATCGCGTTGGAGAAACTCTCTTAAAAGGAAGCGTCGATCACCACCGGGAAGTGATCGGAAGGGAAACGGCCGTATTGCATGTCGTTAAGCACCCCGTATCGCTCCACCGTGATGCCGGGTGTTACCCAGACGTAATCAATCCTGTTTCGCATGGAAGCATCCGTCCTGAAGGAGTTAAACGTGCCGATGGTACCATAGGGAGGTTGTAGGGTGATCAAGTAGGAGTCGTTGAGCCGGCCGGAGTTGTAAATCAACTGGATCGGCTCATCTTCGGGGAGCGCGTTGAAATCGCCCGTGACAAACACGGGGTAGCCCTTGGCTATCTTATCAATTCTGCCGAGAAGGATAATGGACGAATTTTGGCGCGCTACACGCCCTTGATGGTCGTAGTGCACGTTGAACACGAAAAACTCCTTATCCGTTTCGTTGTCCCTGAATTTTGCCCATGAACAGATGCGATTGCAGCAGGTGGCGTCCCACCCCTTACTCGGCTCCTCGGGGGTTTGGGAGAACCAAAAATCACCGTGGTCGAGCAGCTTGAATTGCTCTTTTTTGAAAATAATGGCCGAGTGTTCGCCCGCGTCATCCCCGTCGTCCCTTCCGGCACCCGTGTACTCGTAGTCCTCCAACTCGAGAATATCGTCGAGCTGGTGCTTAAACCCTTCTTGGGTGCCAATAATGTCCAGGTCGTGAAACCGGATCAACCCTTTAACCATCTCTTTTCGATGGGGCCA
>JAAYTC010000114.1 GCA_012518155.1 Bacteroidales bacterium
GCTTGAGTAGAAGTGATTTTCAATCGGTAGTTAACGGCGATTCTACCGATCTTTACGTGTTGAAAAATGCCCATGGTGCAGAGGTAACCGTTACTAACTACGGGGGGAGGATCGTCTCGGTGCTGGTTCCTGATAAAGATGGAAATCTTCGGGATGTGGTGCTTGGGTTTGATAATATCGACGATTACGTGAATAACAACAATAATTTAGGTGCAACCATCGGCCGTTACGGCAATCGCATTGCCAACGGGAAGATAACCGTCGACGGGGTGGAGTATCAGCTGCCACAGAATAATAACGGGCACACGTTGCACGGCGGGCCGGAGGGGTACGACGTGCAGGTATTCTCGGCCGTACAGCCCGATAGCCAAACGGTAGTCCTGACTTACCTTTCTGAAGATGGTGAAGCGGGCTTTCCCGGGAACCTCAACGTAAAGGTAACCATGACGTTGACCGACGATAACGCGATCGATTTACAATACGAGGCAGAAACGGACAAAGAAACGATTGTCAATCTAACGAACCACTCCTACTTTAACTTGTCGGGCGATGGCAATACTACCATTCTGGATCATCTTTTAATGATCAACGCCGATTCATTTACCCCGGTGGATGATACGTTTATGACTACCGGAGAAATAGCCCCGGTGGAAGGAACACCGATGGACTTTCGGTCCGCCACCCCGGTTGGAGAGCGAATTGATCAATACGAATACGTTCAGTTGAAGAACGGGGACGGGTACGACCACAACTGGGTGTTAAACACGAATGGCGATATCTCCCAAGTAGCTGCCACCGTTTATTCTCCCGTGTCGGGTATTCAGCTTGAAGTTTACACCACCGAGCCGGGCGTTCAAGTCTATACCGGGAACTTTTTGGACGGATCTCTTGTCGGAAAGAACGGAGCCGTGTATAACAAGCGCAATGCTATCTGCTTAGAGACGCAGAAGTATCCCGATTCTCCAAACAAACCCGACTGGCCTTCTCCTTACTTGAAACCGGGAGAGAAATATACCAGCCGCTGCATCTACAAGTTCGTCGTGCAGCAGTAACGATGCGTGTTGGGCATTATAAATAGTAGGTATGTTGATTCGATCTACCCATGTTTTTTTAATCTTCGTTGCACTCCTCTTCTTCTCCTGTAAATCGAAGAATGTGAAGCAAACGGAAATTTTGTCCACGCCGGGGTTGGTAGCACTTTGGGATTTTTCAGGTGAAGAAAACAGATTGACTTCAAAGGGAGACGTGGAGTTGTCGCTTCGTAACGGGACGGAAGATGCTCCCCGGTTTATCGAAGAGGGGCCCCTGTCGGGTCGGTCCATCTCGTTCGACGGGAGCAGTTACTTCTATATTCCTTATGATGAAACGGCCGCGCTCAATATCAAGACAAACGAGGTTACCGTGATAGCATGGGTTAAGTGGACCGGGGAACAGATTGGTTTTGTCGGCGGCATGTGGAACGAGTATGAAGAGGATGGGAAGAGGCAGTATGGCCTGTTCGTTTCGTTGCCTCATTATAATGGAGGAAATCAGGTGTGCGGGCATATATCAAAGACAGGTAAGCCAACGCCTCCGTTCCCGTTTTCAATTGATTACTCCGCCAGTAAACAGAAGGTGGCGCCAAACGAATGGGCATGCGCCGCTTTTACCTACGACGGGGAATATATCCGCTCCTATTTAAACGGCGCGTTTGAAGAAAGAGGGCCGGAGTTGATCAATAACACGAAAGGTTTTGAAGGCTATCCCGACGGGTTGATACAATCGAAGAACCCCTACTATTATCCAGATGGAATGGGGAATAATGGATCGGATTTTACCATGGGAGCGGTCCGTTTGAGAAACGGGATGGGCAATTTCTTTAAAGGGCAGATCGGCGGATTAGCGATTTTTAATAAGGCACTGAATGATGATGAAATTGAAAAAATTAGTAAGTGGTAGGATTAAGTATTCTCTCGTAATCGCTTGCATGGCTTTTGTTTCCTGTTCGCCGGGTAAAAATGCAAAAACATCCGAGTTTTTCTCACCAACAACCGTTTTAAAGCTGTCGCCTTCTGATGGTAATCCGCGTAACAGCGAAGGCGATTTTGTCAGTTTGAACGATGGAAGGATACTATTCGTCTATACCCGATATTACGGGGACTCTTCAAGTGACCATGCTCCTGCTTTATTGTCCGGACGTTACTCCGATGATGGAGGGAAAACATGGACAAATGAAGATGAAATAATTCTCGAGAATGAAGGGACGATGAATGTGATGTCCGTTTCATTGCTTCGACTTCAAAATGGTGATATAGCCCTGTTTTACCTTCGGAAAAACTCAACGGAGGATTGCCTCCCGATGTTGCGTGTATCGAAAGATGATGGCAAGTCGTGGAGTGAAGCCATTTCTTGTATCCGTGATAAGGAGGGCTATTTTGTGCTTAATAATAACCGGGTGATTCAATTAGAAAGCGGCCGATTGTTAATGCCGGTTGCCTTGCATAACGTGCCTGGTGGGGAATGGAGTAATAAAGCGGCGTTGTATTGCTATTTTTCAGACGATAACGGCGAAACATGGTATGCAGGATCCCAAGTACCCGACCATACCGATATTATTACTCAAGAACCGGGTCTGATTGAGATGAAAGATGGCCGGGTTATGATGTATATTCGTGCTAGCGGGGGATTTCAACAACTTTCTTACTCTTCGGATGAGGGAGAGACATGGAGCGAAATCGAGAAAAGCAACATCGCTTCACCATTATCTCCCGCATCGATGGAGAAAGTCCCAAATAGCGATGATTGGCTGCTTGTGTGGAACAATAACGATGGGTCTGATCCAAATATAAAGAACAAAAGGACGCCTCTTACCGCTGCCATCTCAAAGGATGAAGGGAAAACGTGGAAATATTTAAAAAATATTCAGGACGACCCGGACGGTTGGTACTGCTATACTGCCATACATTTCGTGGATGACAATAACGTGTTACTTGGTTACTGCGCGGGGAGCCAGTTGGAAAAGACACATCTGTCAATAACCGATGTAACGCTATTTGACATAAATTGGCTGTTTGATCAAACCAACTAACCGTGATCATTTCTTATTCCGATTCCTTCATAAATCCGGTGGGATAGGTCACTTTGTGGCGTATGGCGCCATCGAGTGTGCGTAGCCAAGTGACGAATTCATGCTTTCCCTCTGATAAGACAAC
>JAAYTC010000115.1 GCA_012518155.1 Bacteroidales bacterium
AACCCGGAACTCTGTACCATGATGTGGCACCACGGCCATAATAATTCCATCCATAACGGCATTCCACGAATCGGATTCCAAAAGGGAGGAAAATCGGCCATGTGGGTCGATGAGGATATGGCAGACGATTTTTTACTAAAAGCACAAGAGTATATCCGAAATCACAAAGAGGGGCCTTTCTTCCTCTATTACGCGCTGCAACAACCGCACGTGCCGAGAACACCCCACCCTCGCTTCGTGGGTTCGTCGGGCATGGGGCCGCGAGGCGACGTGATCGTGGAGGCGGACTGGTGCGTGGGGGAGCTGATGAAAACGCTCGAAGAGGAGGACCTTCTTGAAAACACGCTGATTATCTTTAGCAGCGACAACGGGCCGGTGGTGAACGACGGCTATTACGACGACGCGGTGGAAAAACTGGGCAATCACCAACCGGCTGGGCCGCTCAGGGGAGGGAAATATAGCCTCTATGAAGCGGGAACCCGGGTGCCGTTCATGGCCTACTGGAAAGGAAAAATCGAACCCACCGTCTCTGACGCCTTGGTGTCACAACTCGACCTCTTCTCGTCGCTGGCCCAATTGGTTGAAAGCGACAAAAGGGGACCCGATAGCGAAGAGTTGCTGGAGGTTTTTTTGGGCAATAGCGACCAAGGACGATCGGAGCTGATCATCGAGGCGCAAACGAGAACCGCGTTACGTGCGGGCGATTGGGTGATGATCCCCCCGTATAATGGCCCCGCGGTAAACAAAATGGTCAACATCGAGCTAGGAAACTCCGAAGAGTTCCAACTCTATAATATCGTGAAGGATATCGGGCAGCAGGTAAATATTGCCGATTCCGAACCCGAGAAACTGCAGGAAATGATAGCAGCATTCGAACAACTGCGGGGGGTTAAACTGCAACAGAAGGAACTGTCAAATGAACAATAAATTATTTCATCATGAGAACAACGCTACTATTTTTATTGATCGGAATCTTTTCCATCCCGCTTAGCCAGGCGCAGTCGCCAGGAAACAAGGAGATGGCTATATGGAACGAAACGGAAGCCGAAAAAACAGAACGGATGAAATGGTGGACCGAAGACCGGTTCGGCATGTTCATCCACTGGGGGCTCTACTCGCAGCTGGCGCGCCACGAGTGGATAAAAAAGTACGAGACCATCTCCGACGAAGATTACCGCAAGTACTTTGAATTGTTTAACCCCGACCTGTTCGATCCCGCGGAGTGGGCTGCCAAAGCGAAAGCCGCGGGAATGAAGTACACGGTAATTACCAGTAAACACCACGAGGGGTTCTGCCTGTTCAACTCGGAATATACCGATTACAACGCGACCAACACACCCTACGGGAAAGATATCATCAAGGAGTGGATCGACGCTTTTCGTGCCGAAGGGCTGAAAGTAGGGTTTTATTATTCGCTGATCGACTGGAATCACCCGCATTACACGATCGACCGGGTACATCCTCAAAGTCCGGCGAGAACGGAAGAGTATGCCCGGTTGAACGAAGGGAGGGATATGGGTATCTATCGTCAGTTCCTGAAGGATCAGGTACGAGAGATCTTGACCAACTACGGGAAAATTGATATGTTATGGCTCGATTACTCGTTCCCCGGGGAGTTCGGGAAAGGACGGGACGACTGGGGCTCAGTGGAGTTGATGAAGATGGTACGTGAACTCCAGCCGGGGATCATCGTGAACGACCGGGCCGACCTCAAGGAGTACTGGGGCGGATGGGATTTCACCACGCCGGAGCAGTTCAAGGTGCAAAGTTGGCCGGAGATAGACGGTGAAAAAATTCCTTGGGAGACCTGCCA
>JAAYTC010000116.1 GCA_012518155.1 Bacteroidales bacterium
ATATTCTGAAAAATCTCGATCGCGTTCTCGGTACTGATGCCCGCCGTGGGTTCATCCACCACCAGCAATTGGGGCTTCTTCAGAAGCGCCTGTGCCAAGAGCAGCTTTTTTCGTTGGCCCCCGCTCAGCGTCTCGCTGTTTTCACCCAGCCAAGTATCCAACCCGTGCGGAAGCGACGCGCGCCAACTCGTTAAGTCGACCGTCCCCAGTACCTCCTCGATCGCCTCGTCGGCATGCCCCTCGAAATTCTCCCGCAAAGTACCCGTCAACAGGTAAGCCTTTTGCGTGACGTAAATCGATTCCGGCACGGGGAGCTTATCTATCCCGTGCTTGTCCATCCCGTGCTCGTCGTTCCAAGCGATACTACCACTTTCACGGTACTCCGGGTAAAAGAGGCTGTTCAGCAACGTGGTCTTCCCTTTCCCCGTCTCGCCGTACAGGGCAATCCACTCTCCCTTTTGAATGTCAAGCGACAGCGGGGCCACCCTTACATTCGTCTCGGGGATCACCGCGCACACGTCGGTTAACGTCAAACGCTCCAGCGGGGCATATTCTCTTTCTCTGCTCTTAACGACCATGGCATCATCCCTACCATTGTCCGTGGTATCCTCTTGACTAATAACTTCCTCCCCCTCCTTAACACTTGCCTCTCCTTCACGAATAATCGCATCCACGTCCATCACCTGGTGTTCCACCGAGCTCTTCTCCGATTTGCCTGAAAAAAGCATCTCCGCCAATTCCGCCTGTGCCATGATACCGAAGAATATCCCGATGGCAAGCGGCGCGTCCAAGCCGTGATTACTGGAGTTCCACAACAAGAACGCGGCGATATAGCTGAATCCAAGACCGGCGATCATCTGCAAGTAAAACGAGTTAAACTGCAACGCGGTCTCGAGCCGCTCCAGCCGTTGCCGTTTCTCCTCTTGTTGTTCGATCGCCTTCTCCTCCAGGTTGTATTTCGATATCTCGATCCTTCCCCGGAAGCTTTGGATCAGCTCCTGTTGATTTTCTTCACGGGCCGTTTTAAGTGCTTGATACAGCTTGTTATTTCTCCGGAAAACGAACTGTGGAACTATGAACAGCAGTAGCGCGGAAGAGATCAGGAATTCGATGGCAATGGCATACGAAAAAAATCCGATAAAGAGGGCATAGATACCCAGCGTGATAAGCAACGCGGCAAAGGGTAAAATCCAGAGCAGTACATGGTTTAATATCTGATCCACCCCGTGTGTGCTATTTTCCAGAAGCGACGAGTTGTTGTTGACCTGCTTTCGGAAGTAGGGGAACTTGGCGACCGATTGAAATATCTTCAGTTGCAATCGCTGCTGCGCGTCCAGCGTGGTTTTATGATTCTCCAGCCGTTCAAAATACCTCGTGGCAGTACGGAAAAGAGCCAGTAACCGGATAATAGCGGAAGGGATCAGGTAGGAGAACGCATAATTCGATGTCACGAATACCACGCTACAGATCGCAAGAAACCAGCCCGAGATAGCCGGTAGGGCGACGAATGCGATGGTCCAAGAAGCCAGCAATAAAAAACCCTTCCCCCACTGCCCCCTGAAGGGTTGCCATATATGTTCAATAAAAAACTTATTCATGATTCACCTGCTCCCCCCAGTTTAAGTTCACGATCGCATCCGCCACCCCCTCGAACAACTTCTCGTGCGACGCCACGATGACCAGTCGCTCCTCCCCCATCTTCACGATCTCCTGCAAGATAATCCCCGTCGTCTCGGGATCCAGGTTGGCCGTCGGCTCATCCAGTATAGCCACCGGCCTCGGGTGCAGCATCATCCGGGCGAGCGTCACCAGTTGCCTCTCCCCGCCGGATAGTTGCTTGCCGTTGTGACTCAACTCAGTCCCCCACCCCTCTTCTTTTTTCGTCAGAATCTTATCCAGGAAAACGGGATACCCCGCCTGCATCTCCGTACTCTTTTGCTCCTCACGCTCTTTTATTTGCTGGTCCCTGCTCTTTCCCTGCTGCGCCTTTTCTCTCATCTTCACCACCGTGCCATTTGCCGCTGCTTCCATCGCTCTTTCTAAAAACACGTTGTATTGCAGCGTACCATCAAAAATAAAGGGAAACTGGTTCATGTAAGAGCTGTTTGCTTTTAGCCATTGGTGCGACCAGTTGTTATCTTTCCCGTTCACCGATAATATGCCCTCGTCGGGCGTGAGGCTTCCGGCACATATCTTCAACAGCGTGGATTTTCCCGACCCCGAGATTCCTTTCACCAACACCAA
>JAAYTC010000416.1 GCA_012518155.1 Bacteroidales bacterium
ATGCTTACTCATCATAATATTGCCAACAACGGGTACCTCACCGGGGTGCATATGAAGTTCACGGCAGATGATAATTGTTGCATTTGTGTGCCCCTGTTTCACTGCTTTGGGGTGGTGCTTGCCACCATGTGTTGTCTCACGCATGGAAGCACGCAGGTGATGGTGGAACGGTTCGACCCGCTGGTGACACTCGCCTCGGTGCACAAGGAGCGATGCACCGTGCTGCATGGCGTGCCGACCATGTTTATCGCTCAACTGAATCATCCGATGTTCGACCTGTTCGATGTGCGTTCGCTGCGAACGGGTATCATGGCCGGTGCGCTTTGCCCCGAAGAGTTGATGAAGCAGGTGAACGAGAAGATGTTCATGGACTTGACGAGCGTGTATGGCCTCACGGAAACCGCCCCGGGAATGACGCAGAGTAGGGTAGACGACCCCTTCGAGGTGCGATGCACTACCGTGGGGCGTGAATTCGAGTTCACCGAAGTGAGGGTGATCGATCCGGAGACGGGAGAGGAGTGCCCGGTAGGGGTACAGGGCGAGATGTGTTGCCGCGGTTACAACGTGATGAAAGGGTATTACAAGAATCCCGAGGCGACCGCCCAAGTAATCGATAAGAATGGGTTTCTCCACTCGGGGGACCTGGGGGTGAGGGACGAGAACGGTAACTACCGCATCACGGGGCGAATAAAGGATATGATTATCCGGGGAGGGGAGAATATATCTCCCAAAGAGGTGGAGGATTACCTCTACCGTATGCCGGGAGTGCAGGACGTGCAGGTGGTGGCCGTGGCGTCGGAGCGATACGGCGAGGACGTGGGTGCTTTTATTATCCAAAAGGAAGGATTCCGGCTGGAGAGCGAGGATGTACGGGATTTCTGCAAGGGTAAGATCGCCAAATACAAGATTCCGCGCTACGTCTTTTTCGTGAAAGAGTACCCGATGACCGGTAGTGGGAAAATCCAGAAGTTCCGCCTTCGGGAGATGGCTTTAGAACTCTGCGAAGAGAGGGGCATAACCATTCTTTAGTTTAGTACCAACACCACGGATCCACGGATTGACCTCGCGTGAGATAGGTCTCTCACTTATCTCGTCTCTTTTTGCATGGACCATATCACGTGCCAACGTGTCGGATATTTTGAATAGTGGGCTGAGAGGCGTATCTTTGTGGAAAAACAAGAAAATGACACAATCACCCAGCTGCATTAAATGCAATAGTACCGTTACCTATTTTGATGGTTCCCTCTTTCACTGTACCGAATGTTTTCACGAATGGACGCAGGAGGATATGGACTCGGCCGGGGAGCCGGAGGTTGAAAAAGTAGTGGATAGTAACGGGAATGAACTTTTTGATGGCGACGACGTCACCGTGATTAAAGACCTAAAAGTGAAAGGATCATCCTTAGTGGTGAAAAGGGGAACACGGGCACGTGGCATCCGCCTTTCGCAAGATGACCCCACGCACGTGCAAGCCAAAGTGGACGGGCAGACCATCTTTATCCTTACGGAGTTCCTGAAGAAGTAGAAGGACTCCAAATAAGAACTGTCTCAAGATAATTTCCACGGGCGGCACTACACGAACAGGCCGTAATTGAGAATAAAATTGAGAACATTTTTAATAACAAAGAGGTGAAAACAAAAAAGCGACCTTCGTAAGAGGGCCGCTTTTGTAAAGCTAAGTAGCTGATAATCTTGCGTGGAGAATATCGGAGTCGAACCGATGACCTTTTGACTGCCAGTCAAACGCTCTAGCCAGCTGAGCTAATCCCCCGTGATGAAAACGTGTAAAGAGAAACGTTACCGTTTTTCGTGGTGCAAAGATAGCTATTTTGTTTATATTTGCAACTGAA
>JAAYTC010000117.1 GCA_012518155.1 Bacteroidales bacterium
TAGCGGCAGAGGTAATGGTAATTCCACGCTCCTGCTCCTGTGCCATCCAGTCCATGGTGGCCGCGCCGTCGTGTACCTCTCCGATTTTATGCGTTAATCCCGTGTAGTACAGAATTCGCTCGGATGTGGTAGTCTTACCGGCGTCGATGTGAGCCATGATACCAATGTTGCGAGTATATTTTAATGTTTCTTTTAAACCCTTAGCCATCTTTTTTTACCTTCTATCTATCCTTAATTAAAATCTAAAATGGGCAAACGCGCGGTTCGCTTCTGCCATTCTATGCATATCTTCTTTGCGTTTAAACGCTCCGCCCTGACTGTTATACGCGTCAACAATCTCGGCAGCCAGTTTATCGGCCATCGTTTTCCCTCCTCTTCTGCGTGCATAAAGAATGAGGTTTTTCATCGAAACAGATTCTTTTCTCTCGGGTCGTATTTCGGTAGGAACTTGGAATGTAGCTCCGCCCACTCGGCGTGACTTCACTTCCACCTGGGGGGTGATATTGTCGAGAGCTGCTTTCCATATCTCGAGGGCCGACTTCTCGTCGTTTGACAACTTAGCCTTCACTGTCTCTAAAGCGGTGTAGAAAATGTCGTAAGAGAGGCTTTTTTTGCCATCATACATAAGGTGGTTAACAAACTTTGTTACCCTTACATCACCATATACAGGATCGGGTAGAACCTGTCTTTTTTTAGGTTTTGTTTTTCTCATTGTAAAAAAAATTATTGTTGTTTGGTTGCCGTTTACATGTCTTCAACGAACTCCTCTGAATTCATTTACTCAACCCTTCATTTACATGGCGTATCCAAAAAAATTATTACTTCTTCGCGCCAGCTTTCGGGCGTTTAGCTCCATATTTCGATCTCCGCTGCGTACGGCCATTCACGCCGGCAGTATCCAAAGTTCCGCGTACCACGTGATAACGCACACCGGGGAGGTCTTTCACACGCCCGCCCCTTACCAGCACGATGGAGTGCTCCTGCAGGTTGTGCCCCTCTCCGGGAATGTATGCATTTACCTCCTTCGAGTTAGTCAGACGTACACGAGCCACCTTTCTCATGGCGGAGTTAGGCTTTTTGGGAGTAGTTGTATACACCCTCACGCACACGCCGCGACGCTGTGGACATGAGTCCAACGCGGGCGATTTGCTCTTCTCAGTTTGCGTACTACGGCCTTTTCTTACTAATTGTTGAATTGTAGGCATTTTCTACTTTCTTTATTTTTACCTGTTTTTTATTGTTTATTGCTTCCGGAAAATTCTACCATCCGCGAAGGAATGGCATTTACACATTTGCAACCCGCTGATTATCATGCAACAATCATTAACTACGGGTGAAAAACGGCACAAAATTACAAATAATCAGCAGGATATGCAAGTATTTCGCCATATTTTTAAAAAAAAGCATCCATCCCTTCCACGAGAAAAAAATAAACAGCTTCATGTAACTTTTCGCTCCCTTTGCCGTCACTATATAATGAGCTCCGATTCATTTCATAAGAAAATACTCCCTTTACGGGATAAACTCTTCAGGTTGGCATACAGCATCGTGAAGGAACAGGCTGAGGCCGAAGATGTACTGCAAGATGTACTCACGAAGCTCTGGAGCAGAAAAGAGGAGTGGAAGGAGATAGAAAACCTGGAAGCTTACTGCTTCCGCTCGGTAAAAAACATGTCGCTGGATCGGTTGGCCGCGAAGGCCATTCGAAAAACCGATGCCATCGACCCCGAAATGGAGGTTTTTTATTTCGTGGAGCATCAATCGCCTTACCTCGACATGGTGCAAAAAGAGCAGCGAGAGGTGATCGAAAAATGCATCGACGAACTCCCCGAAACCCAGCGACTGGTATTCCAATTGCGTGAAATAGAGGGAATGAGTTACCGGGAAATCGCGGAATCCCTCGCCATTAGCGAAGATCTCGTGAAGGTGAGCCTCTTCAGGGCTCGGCGAAGAATGAGAGATTTGCTATCGAAACTCAAGGAATTGGGCACATGGTAAAAGGAATTGAGCACATAATAGTGATAAGAACGTTAATAATCAGGTATGAACAGCGACCCTATATATAGGCTTTTACAAAAATATTGGAACTGCGAAACCTCGCCGAAGGAAGAGCAGCAGCTACGGGACTATTTTCTTGAAAATGATCTGCCCGAAGAGCTAACCCATTTGAAGCCCCTGTTCACCTACGTCAACGAGGAGCAGTCGGCCGTGCCCGGCAGCGATTTCAACGCGAGATTGAAGGCTTCCATTCGCGCGTCGTCACGAAATCGGCGATACATCACCATCCGAGTATTCACGCCCATGCTCCGGGTTGCAGTTTCGCTGCTCTTGGTGGTCGGGCTAACACTCAGCATTTATTTTGTTTCGAAACAGTACAATAAACCTATATTCGCGGAGACGTATCACGATCCTAACGCGGCAATAAAGGATGCCACCTATGCCTTGATGAAAATTTCCGATGCTCTTCAAGCAAGTGAAGAAGCATCGCTGCAAACCCTACATTATATCGACGAGCTAGAGATTGATTGGATATCGCTCGGCTCGTTACGCGAAACACGGACTAACGAGCCGAACGGCGATACTGTCCCTGATACGGACGGGGGAGTAATTGAAAAAGAGTTTCAACAGGAGGATAACAAATAATGAAGAGAGTGTTTTTGATATTGCTGTCATTCGCTTTTCCATTCGCGATGTTTCCTGGCGACTTCGTGAACCGCTTTATAGAAAAATACAGCGAAAACGAACGGCCCCTCACGAACGTGAACATCGGGAAAACGATGCTTGACCGGATGACGGAAAACACCAACGACGAAGAATTAAAAAATGCATTTAAAGAGTTGAAAAGCATCCGTATGGTAAGTAGCGAGGATGAAGAAGATTCACGGTACTATTACCACAAAGCGCACGAGTTGGTAAAGGAGGCGTTCAGCGAATACGAGGAGATGGTTTCGGTAAACGAGAGCAACTCGAAAATATCGGTCTTCATGAAAAGGGAGAGCGACGAACAGCAAGACCTGATATTGATAACGATCGACAACAGCGATGGTTTCTCACTTATCACGGTATCGGGAAAAATCGATTTCGACTCCATCTCCAAACTCTCGAAGTCACTGAAAAGCGAGGCCGGGATAAACAGCATGGGGTTCAACTAAAGCATCTGTACCAGTGCATACACGGCCGATCGAAACTAGACAAACAGCATAGGGTTCAACTAAAGCATGTTATAAAACGAAGCAGTTTCATGGTCTTTTACAAATAATTTTTTTCTTTTTTATATTTAAACGATGAATAGGCAGCCGAACGTGAGTTTAGCTGCCTATTGCTTTTACGCTATTTGGAATCTTTTCTGAATTGATGAGCAAGCAAGACCGTGTTTTTCAAGTATTCAAATTCAAGCTCAAAGCACTCCGAGAACAACTCGGTGCCCATGTTATCTTCAATCTGACCAATGGTCCATAACTTTCCCCCCTCCAAGTTCAAGCAGTTGAATGTTTCTTCGTGCTCGATATTGGAAACATACAGGAAAATAAGCCGTTTGGTAATTTCATTTTCAAAAGAATATTTCAACAAGAAGCGCAACGGCAGGGCTTTATTCCCACACTCCATCCCCAAGCTGTTCCGAACGGCTTCATCAATGGCATGATTATATTGCATGTACTTTTCAAACGGATAGTCCAGTTTCCCCGGATTCAACAAACGAGAGCGGTTCCGTTCCTTCAAGTAAATCCGCCCATCGTGCAGCAATGCCACGCGCACCACCGGATGCATAAATCTGTTTTTCAACCCTTTCGTGATCGATTTAGCCACACGCCCCGTCACGTTCCCTTTCTCCGTCACCACCGGCAACCACTCTTCCTGGTAGAGTTTTTTATCAAGAATATGCAAACGTGCCGTTTCAAAGGCCATGATGGCCAGTAAAATAATCTGGCAAACCACTACCATGAATGCCGTGTTAATGAAACGGGACTGATCGGCATTGAATAAAAAGAATGCCAACACCAAAAGCAGATGAATCGACAGCCCGTATTGTGCCTGAAACGCGACCCGGAACGACTCCTTCAAGTAGTTTTTCAACATCGTGTCGCGCCTCCTTACTACCCGAGATACAATTTTCCCCCGCGATAGCCGCATAAGAATTAACGACAACACGAATATTATCTCCACGATCACGAAGCGATTCAGCACCGGTAACGAGGGAAATAGGGTGAAAGAAAGCACCACCGCGATCGCGAAGGTAACAATGGAAATATCATAAATTAACCGGCTGTACCTTTTTACAGCCGCGTTTCCCACGATCGCGAGCACCAGGCCAATTGAAGCGGCTAAGCGTGTATCTATCCAAAGAACAAGCAAGGAAAAGACAAACAGCGACATTAATCCGAATGCCGGGTTTCTCAATATTTTTTGTATGTACGAAGTCTCTGCCATAAAGTCGACACCTTTTTCTCACTCTCTCGTGAAATCGCTCTCCCGTTAAGGGATATTTCACTCGTGTGGCCTTAAATCGAAGAATCATTTTTTGGGACAAAACTATCGCGAAAAAAAGACTTTTTTAAATTTTTTAGTGGTTTTTGTACCGGAAAAACATTCAACGAAAATTCAATAATCAGGCAAATAGAGTTTTCTTCATTAACGGAGATAATGGAGCATTCACTCTGCTGTTGAAACTTACTTTGCCTCTTTGTTCTGTTAATAACAACAAAGCCGTTTTTTTGTTTAAGGGCTGTTTCCAGATGAAAAGGGGAAAAGCGACTGTTGCCGCTCTCCCCCCGGAAAATAAGTTTTGTACGCTCCTCATTATAAGACACGAGAGTGGATATAAGGTACGAGAGTTTATCGTGTAAAGAGTTTATCGTGTAAAATAATACATAACCGTGGCTCGTGTGAAAAAGGCAACTACATATTATTTTTAAAATAGTTGATTACTTTCTCGTATAGGTATTTTCTATTGCTATCCCCCCGGATGGAGTGATCTTCGTCGGGGAAAAAGAACATATCGAAATGCTTACCCGCTTTTATCAGCGCGCGGGCATACTCCACGGAGTTCTGCACGTGCACGTTATCATCGGCCGTGCCATGAACGATGAGCAGGTTGCCCTCTAACTGATTCGCGAGGGCCATGGGCGACCCATTTTCGTATCCCGGGTTGTTCTGCTGGGGAGTACGCATAAAGCGTTCGGTGTAGATCGTGTCGTAAAACCGCCAGTCGGTCACCGGTGCAATTGCCACCCCCGCGCTGAATATCCCGTTGCCCCGGCTCATGCTCATGAGCACGTTATACCCGCCATAGCTCCATCCCCAGATGCCGATGCTGTTCTCATCGATATAGGGCAGCGATGCCAGATGGCGAGCCGCCGCGATCTGGTCGTCCGACTCGTGGATTCCCAAGTTACGGTAAGTGCTGTTGCGGAATTGCGCCCCTCGCGCGCCGGTGCCTCTTCCATCCACGCATGCCACCACCATCCCCTCGTTCAGGAGCGCGTAATACCAGTCGCGGCTGTAGCGATCCAGCACCTGTTGCGAGTTGGGGCCACTATACTGTACCATCACCACCGGGTATTTCCTCGCCGGGTTAAAACCGGCCGGCTTCAATACCCACCCGTTCAGGGGTGTGATGCCATCGGCCGCCGTCACCGTTATATACTCCCGCTCGGGGAACCCTGCTGTCGCCACTTTATTTCGGAGGGGTTGGTTGGCCTCCAACGCGCGCAATTGTTTTCCGTTACCGTCGTGCAGCGTGATCACCGTGGGCGTGTTCGCGTCGGACCAGCGGTTCACGTAGAACTTGCCCTGTTCACTGAACGCGGCGCTGTTGTAGCCCTGTTGTTGCGAAAGCTTCTCCGGCACTCCCTTCTCCATGTTCACCCGGTATATCTCCCTGCGGAGAGGCGATTCCCCGGCCGCCTCGTAATAAACCAATCCCCGCTGCTCGTCCACCGCCAGCAACGAAGTCACGTCGTAGTTCCCGCTCGTCAACGGGCGTTGCAATGTTCCTGAGATACCATACAGGTAGATATGGCTGTATCCGTCCCGTTCCGAGACGTAGGTAAAACGCTCTTTCGTGAAGTAGATCGAGTGGAGCCACTTCGAATCGATAAAATGGTTGCTCTCTTCCCTCAAGGCGAGTCGGGACACGGTAGAGCGAGGGTTCACGAAGTACATGTCGAACCGGTTTTGGTCCCTGTTGAGCGTCATCACCGCCAGTTGTTCCGCGTCTTTCGTGAATTTAATACGAGGGATATATCCATCCTCGTCCAGCGGCACGTCGAGCGTTTTCGTGGTTCGCGCCGCCACGTCGAACACGCGGCATTCCACCTTGGAGTTCGCTTCCCCCGCCTTGGGGTATTTAAAACGGTAGTAATCGGGATACAGCTGTTCGTTGAACGTCTGGAACGAAAACTCCTTCACCTCCGACTCGTCCGTCCGCACGAACGCCAAGAGCTGGTTGTCCGGCGAGAACTCCATCAACCGTGTTACCCCGAACTCCTCTTCATATACCCAGTCGGTAGCCCCGTTGATCACCTTGTTCTGCTCCCCGTCGCGCGTCACTTGGCTCTCGGTATCGAAATCGAACTTGGTCAACCATATATTATTATCGATCACGTACGCCACCATCTTCCCGTCCGGCGAAAAGGTAGGGATCATCTGTTTGCTTGTCTGCTCACTCAGCTTCCTCACCAGGTTACGTCGCACGTCGTGGTAATAATAGGTCGCCCGAAAAGAGCGTCGATACACCTGTTCCCGGTCGAGGTACACCAGCACCCGGTTCTCATCGGGACTCACCAAGAAACCCTGGAACGTGTTGAACGTCGCGCCCCGTGCATCCCGCACGTTAAACAGCGTGTCCACCGCTTCACCGGTCGCGTAGGAGAACTTGATCACCGCGGTCTTCCCCGGATCGGCCTGGTAATAATGCATCCCATCTTCCGAGGAGACCATTTCGCTGATCCCCTTCGGGTTAAACTCACCGCTCGTTAAATCGGCCAACGTGTACTGCTGTGCCCATACCGAGGTAAGGCATATTGCTGTAAGAACAGCTAAAAAAACTCTTTTCATTGTTGTTAGAACTTTTAATCCGTGTCGTCCGGCGCACGAGCCCCTACCGCGAGTGCACGAGCTCCCATCGCGAGCGTACGAGCACCTGTCGAGAGCACGTAAACACTTACCGCCAACCGCGAGCGCACAAGCACCATCTGGAGCGTATAAGCACCTATCGTGAACACTCCAACCCGTACCGCAAGCACCCAAACCCAGTACCGCGAACGCGGCGTGAGGAGGCCGGAAAATTACAAATCCCCACAAAGTTACGAAAATAGGGCCATTCTTTCCCCCATTTTTTGTATTTTCGGCAAAAATTTGTGAACGGGCTACCTATTAACCCAACCATATTTAATATAATAGAATGGAATCAAACGAAAAGAAAATCACGGAATTGCCCGAGAACGCGTATCGGGAGTTGAAACCGGGAGAAGTGTACAAACCGGTGTTGCCCGCCGACAAGCCGGTAACCGAGGTCACCCCTTGGTCGGTCGGCATGGGCCTGCTCATGGCGGTTATCTTCTCCGCCGCGGCTGCTTACTCGGGACTGAAAATTGGACAGGTGTTCGAGGCTGCCATCCCCATCTCCATCATCGCGGTGGGAGCATCGGCCGCCTTCAGGAAAAAGAATGCATTGGGACAAAACGTGATCATCCAATCCATCGGGGCTTCCTCCGGGGTGATCGTCGCGGGGGCGGTCTTCACCATCCCCGGCCTCTACATCCTGCAAGCAAAGTATCCCGAGATACAGATCAACTTCTGGCAGATCTTCTTCTCCTCCCTCTTGGGCGGCTTCTTGGGAATTCTCTTCCTCATCCCCTTCCGTAAGTACTTCGTGAAAGATATGCACGGTAAACTGCCCTTCCCCGAGGCTACCGCCACCACCGAGATCCTGATGACCGGCGAAAAGGGGGGCAACAAGGCGAAGCTACTTGTAACCAGCGGCCTTATTGGTGGACTGTTCGACTTCTGCTTCTCCACTTTCCGTTTATGGAGCGAAGAGATCTCCACCCGCATCATCCCGGCCGGGGCCATGCTGGCGGAGCGGTTCAAGATGGTGTTCAAGTTTAACGTGAGCGCGCTGATCTTCAGTTTCGGCTACCTCGTAGGTCTCCGCTTTGCCGTTATCATCACCGTCGGCTCGCTCCTTTCGTGGCTCGTACTCGTACCGCTGGTCAACGAGATCGGCGCGCTGGCAGCCGCCACCGGCGGAGGGGCTAACCCTTTTGCGGCCCTATCCGCCGAAGCCATCTTCAGCGAATTCGTCCGCCCGATCGGCATCGGCGCCATCGCCATGGCAGGGATCATCGGCATCATTAAATCGTCGGGCGTCACTGCTACCGCCTTTAAAATGGCCGTCGGCAAAAACGTGACCGGCGACACGGGAGAAGCACCGGAGAAGCCCAAGCGGACCGATCGGGACCTCAAGATGTCCTTCGTGATGCTGTTCCTGTTCCTCACGCTCATCGCCATCTTTATCTTCCTTATAGCTGGCGTGAAGATCACCCTCTTGCAAGCCGTAGTGGCGTTGATCACCATTACCGTGATCTCGTTCCTCTTCACCACCGTGGCAGCCAATGCCATCGCGATCGTGGGTTCCAACCCGGTCTCCGGGATGACATTGATGACGCTGATTCTATCGTCGGTGATCCTCGTGGCTGTCGGCCTCGAGGGATGGCAAGGGATGGTGAGCGGGCTCATCATAGGCGGCGTGGTCTGCACCGCGCTGGCCATGGCCGGAGGGTTCGTGACCGACCTCAAGATCGGGTACTGGATTGGTACTACCCCCGCCAAGCAGGAATCTTACAAGTTCTTGGGCACGCTGGTATCGGCAGCCACGGTGGGTGCCGTGATCTTTATACTGAACGAGGCGTACGGCTTCGTCGCCACGCCCGAACATCCCAACCCCATGGTCGCTCCACAAGCGAATGCCATGGCCGCCATCATCGAACCCCTTATGGCGGGAAGCGGCGTGAGCTGGATGCTGCTCGGCATTGGCGCGGTAATTGCCATCCTGATCAACTGGCTCGGCATCTCGCCGCTGGCCTTCGCGCTGGGCATGTTTATCCCCATACAGTTGAACACGCCCCTGATCGTGGGCGGGTTGCTCAACCACTGGATCAATAAAAAGGGTAAGGACAAGCATCTCACCAACGCGCGCCACCAGCGGGCCATCCTGATCTCCTCCGGATTTATCGCCGGTGCTGCCCTTTTCGGGGTGCTGGGTGCCCTCATTATTTTCTTGACGGGAGACGGCAACGCGCTCAATTCCAACCTGTGGATCGATCCAACCGGCACGGGAGCACAAGTGACCGCGCTGATCGCGTTCTCCGCGCTGATCGGTTACTTTATCTGGGAGACCAAACGGGCGAAA
>JAAYTC010000118.1 GCA_012518155.1 Bacteroidales bacterium
ATCCATCCATTACCCTTTTTTGGAGGGGACTGCGTCCCGATTGCTTCAAGGTATAGTACCCTCTCTCTTTGGTCGCGTTGTCAAACGCGGAGAGCAGCAGCAGGTCGCCCTGTGCGATGAATCGCTTCTCCCGATCGGTGTGAACGTAACGGAAGGTGATGGAGTCGTTCCGACCCATGCGGCGGGTAATGTTTTCTGCTTCCTTGCTTCCCCTCGGGTCAACCTTCCAGATGTCGAACTTGTCGTTAATAAGGATATAAGCATCGCCCTCTCCCCAGGCAGCGGTGCCGTACGAGCCGGGGGCACGGGGTACATCGTTGCTTTCGTTCCAAAAGTTCACCGGGATGTCCCGTGTGAGGTTGTGTGTCGTACGGTTGCGGTTATCATGAGCGAACCAGTGTTGCTGTTCGGCATCCCACCAGTAGATATAGTTCCCCATGGGCGAGAGGGCGGGCCGTCCCGAAAGGGGGGTGGCTACTTCCTGCAGGGTGTTGCTTTCTAAGTCCTTTATCCAGACATCGTATTTCGCGGTGAGGTCCCACGTGCCTTCTATCCGGTAGGGGAAGTTGGACCACAATAAAGCGTATTGTCCGTCTCCTTCGTTGGCGATCGTGGCGTAGGGCATCTCTTCGGTAGCCACCGGCATAAATTGATGGGGCTGCTTGGGTGAGACGATACCGATGTAGGTGCGCCGTTCTTCCCTCCTACGTTCTATTAGTTGCTGGGGTTGCACCAGGGGGTCTTCCCAGTGCCAGATATCGAGTTGCGCCATCTCGAAGTCGACTATCGTGGTGTCTTTGGGTGCTTGTTTAGGGGCAGCCCCCACCAGCACCCGTGCTCCATTCTTGCTAAAAGAGGGGGCAGCGTGTTCGTTAAAGATCCACCCTTCGGGCATGCCGCTGGCGTGTTGGTCGGCCAGTACCCGTGCTGAGTCTTCCCCGTTCGCGTAATAACGCAGGTCGTATACTTTCTGCTCCACCTTCGAGGTGTCGCCCGTGGCGAGGTAGGCCAGTTGTTGGCCCGGCTCGTCGAACGAGAGCGACTTGTACTCCTTGAAGTCGCTTGAAATAACCTTTCGTGTGTTGTTTTCAAGATCGAAGAACTCCACCCGGCGGGTGTCCACCGTGTCTTTCTCTTCCGGTTGGATGATCGCGGCAAACGCGTTGCCATATTTGTTGAAGGCATGCTCCTTCACGTTCCGAAGTGTATCTTCGTGTTGAGTAACTACATTGCGGAGGATCACCACTGCTCGCGATTTGTCTTTCTCCTCTTTCCGGGTGGTGTCTTTTGGAAGGGTTAGGGTGTAGGCCACGTGACGACCCATTTCATCCGCTACCTTATAGTCGGTGGCCTCGGGAATTTTAATCAGGTCGAAGGCGCGGTTATTCACGATCACCAAGGAGTCCTTCGGCATGTCCTCCTTTTTCTTTTTATCGATACGGGCTTGTCGGCGCTCGGAGAATGGTGCCCTGACTATTCCCACGGTCCAGCTGCCATCGGGCGAGAGGGTGAATTTATTTACCCGGTCCACCGTCATGCTCCGGGAGTTCGCCGGTCGTCGCGTGTCGACTTGTTGAATGAACAGGGTGGTGTCCCCTTCTTGAGGAGCGATAAGCGAGGCGACCACCTTGCCGTCGTGGCTGACGGTGGTGCGCGAAAGGCTTTTCCAGCCGTCATAGACCGAATGGTCCAACGGTTTTTTCTGCGAAACGGCCACGGTGGTTACAAGGAGAAGACAAAGTGTCAGGTAGCTATGAATACGCATAATATCTAATTTGATGGATATACTACAACTTCATATGGTGGTAGCATCAAATGAATCTTTTTAAACTACAAAAATAGTCCTTTTTTTGGAATCGGGCAGCAAGGTGGCCGCTTGAACTTCGTGGCACTGAATTTGTTCATATAGTGTTATGAAAAATAATCAATACAATATACACCTCATCCGGGAGATGGACCGGCCGGATGTGCCTTTCGAAAAGGTGAAAGGAGTGGCTTCCACGCGGTACGACCAGCAGGAGAAGGTGCTCTCGTTGACTGTCGAAAAGAAGTACGAGGACGACGCTGCAGAGGTGCTTCAGGAGGTGGTTGGCTCCATACGGGAGTCAGGCGGCGAGGTACGCACCGAAAAGGTTTCGCACCCGGTGTTGAACATGACCTGCGCGGCGTGCGCGTCGAGCAGCCAGAATATCCTCTCGTTCGTGCCGGGGGTGGTAAACGCCTCGGTGAATTACGGCAACGGGAAAGGGGTGGTCGAATACCTCCCCGACGTTGCCACACCCCAATCGATGAAAACGGCCCTCCAAGAGATCGGCTACGACATGCTAATCGACGAAGAGGAGGCTTCGGCCGAGAACTTGGAACAGATTCAGGAAGAGAACTATAAAAAACTACGCCGGCATACCATTTGGGCGGTGGCACTGGCCATCCCGCTGATTGTCATTGGCATGTTCTTCATGCACGCCCCTTACGCGAACTTGGCGATGTTGATCCTGTCGACCCCCATCTTGTTTGTCTTCGGGCAACGCTTCTTCGTCGGTGCTTGGAAACAGGCCAAGCACCGGTCGGCCAACATGGATACCTTGGTGGCATTGAGCACAGGGATCGCCTATCTCTTTAGTCTCTTCAACATGCTCTATCCCCAGTTTTGGGAGAGCCGGGGGCTCGAGGCGCACGTCTATTTCGAGGCGGCGGGGGTGATCATCGCCTTTATCCTCTTAGGGCGGATGCTCGAAGCACGGGCCAAAGGGCATACCTCCAACGCGATCAAGAAGCTGATGGGGTTGCAGCCCTCCAGCGTGGTGGTATTTCGGGACGACCAACCGCGTGAGATACCGATCGGCGAGGTGCTGATGGGCGATATCGTGCTGGTGAAGCCGGGCGAAAAGATTGCCGTGGATGGCGAGGTAACGGGCGGGAGCTCGTTCGTGGACGAGAGCATGATCTCGGGCGAGCCGATTCACGTGGAGAAGGCCCCGGGGACGAAGGTGTACGCGGGGACTATCAACCAGAAGGGGAGCTTCCAGTTCCGGGCGACCAAGGTAGGGAAGGATACGCTGCTGGCACAGATTATACGGACGGTGGACGAAGCGCAGGGGAGTAAGGCGCCGGTACAGGGATTGGTGGACAAGATCGCGGGCATCTTCGTGCCCATAGTAATTGGTATTGCCTTGGTAGCTTTTATCGCTTGGAATATCTTTGGAGGCGACCAAGGGTTTATTTATGGCCTGCTGACCATGGTGACGGTGCTGGTGATCGCGTGTCCCTGCGCGCTGGGACTTGCCACGCCGACGGCGATTATGGTGGGGATCGGCAAAGGAGCGGAAGAGGGCATCTTGATTAAAGACGCGGAGAGCCTGGAGTTGGCGAAAGAGATCGATACGGTGGTGCTGGATAAGACCGGTACCATCACCGAAGGAAAGCCTGTAGTAAGTAGCATCACTTGGTCGCCCGACGCTACCGAGCTGCACCGGGACATACTCTACAGCATCGAATACCGGTCGGAGCACCCGCTGGCGGATGCCATCACGGCCCACCTGAAAGAGGATTCTACGTTGCTCGACGAGGTGGAGGTGGAGCAGGTGAGCGGTAAAGGGATCGAGGGGACGTACGACCAAAAAAGATATTATATAGGCAACGAGCAGTATATTCTCTCCAAGGGGATTCAGATTCCCGGTGAGTTGCAAGGGAAGGTAAACGATGAACTGGCGGCAGCCCACACGGTGTCGCTCTTCGCGGACGGGAACACCGCCTATGGCGTGGTGGGGATTACCGACCGAATGAAGCCGACCTCTAAGGAGGCGATCCGACAATTACAGGATATGGGCATCGACGTGGCCATTTACACGGGTGATAACGAGAAGGTGGCGGCCGCGCTGGCAAAAGAGTTGGGCATTACGCGCTACAAGGGAGGCGTGTTGCCCGAGGAAAAGGCCGAGGAGGTGAAGCGATTGCAGCACATGGGCCGGAAGGTGGCCATGGTGGGCGACGGTATCAACGACAGCGGCGCGTTGGCACAGGCGGACGTGAGCATCGCGATGGGTGCCGGGAGCGATATCGCGATGGACGTGGCGAAGATGACCATCATCTCGTCTGACCTCAGCAAGATTCCCAAGGCGATCCACTTGTCCAGGGCGACGGTGAAGACCATCCGACAGAACCTCTTCTGGGCGTTTATCTACAACGTGATCGGGATTCCCATCGCGGCGGGGGTGCTCTACCCCTTCACCGGCTTCTTGCTCAACCCGATGATCGCGGGGGCGGCTATGGCATTGAGTTCCGTGAGCGTGGTCACAAATAGCTTGCGATTAAAAACGAAGAAAATATAAGTCTTGACTCAAGTTTCACAAGTAATATGTATGCATCTAAAGGACTCTACTTTAGTTGCATATATTTCAGATTTGCCTGCGAAACTTGAATTCTTGACTGAGAATGAACAATGAACAATATGAAAACAATTCATTTTAAGACGAACATCAATTGCGCCAACTGCGTGGCGAGAGTAACCCCCTTCCTGAACAAGAAGGAGGGGATTCTGTCATGGAGCGTGGATATTGAAAGTTCCGATAAATTATTGACCGTGGAGACAAGCCACCTCACGGCCGAAGATATTGTAAAGACTATCAAGCGCACCGGTTTTGAAGCCGAGGCGATGTAGGTTTTCGATATTAGTTGTCGAGGTATTCGTGGAGATTTTTGAGTACTTCGGATAGGCCGCATACTTCCACATCGTTTTTAAACGGGTACGAGCCCGATATGGGGGCTACTATATACGTTTTATCGGGTTTTACGATATCAAGGGCTTTCCAGAAATTGGAGCCGACTTGCGGAGCCGAGGAGGCCTTGCATTCCACGGCTACTGTTTTGCTGCCTTTCTCAATAACTAAGTCCAGTTCTTCTCCCACGGCACTGCGATAAAATGAGAATTTGCAATCGAAAAACGTTGCCATAATATTCTCTATAACAACTCCCTCCCATGAAGAGCCAAATATGGGGTTGCCCATTAGGGAATTAAAATCGCCAATCTGTAGTAGTCGATGTAACAAACCGCTGTCACGAACAAAAATTTTAGGAGATTTGACCAACCGTTTTTTAATGTTTTTCTCAAAAGGCTGAAGAGTGCGAACTATAAATGTTTGTTCCATCAAATCGATATACCGTCGAACCGTTTGGTAAGTCACTCCTAACGACTCACCTAACTTCGATAAATTGAGAAGTTGTCCTTGGATATGGGCGCACATCGTGAGCAGGCGGCGTATCTGCAACGATGAGATTTGGAATCCTAATTGAGGAATATCTCTTTCCACGTAGGTCCTGAGAAAATTTTCCCGCCAAAGCACACTGCCCTTGTCCGAGGGGGCGAGGTAACTGTCGGGATATCCTCCACGGAACCAAAATTGGTGTAAATCAAAACGATCGTCTTTCTCGACTTCCTCCAGAGTGAAAGGAGTAAGTTCGATCATCCCAATTCGACCAGCAAGCGATTCGGATGTTTTTTGAATCAAGTCTCGCGATGCCGAACCCAATAAAATGAAGCGTCCTGGACGGCGATCGCGGTCTATCTCACTGCGCAATATGGTAAAAAGGTCGGGAAGTAATTGAATCTCGTCAAGACAAATAGTAACATTATGGTTCGCTTGAAAAAATAGCCCCGGCTCTTCTAATTTATTCCGATCTTCTAATCGTTGAAGGTCTACGTAGATAAAATTATCAGAGTCACGATAAAGCATCTTTGCTAATGTTGATTTTCCACACTGCCTCGGTCCCAAGATGGTGATCGCTGGGAAAATAAGCAGGTTCTCAGTTATGAAGGGCTCAATACTTCTTTTTAGCAAATGTGACATATCTTATCAGTTGATTTTAATTTGCATGATGAAAATTGATCGCCAATCAGCTTGAAATCATATTGATATGCTTAGTAGGCATCCTGTTTGTGCAAATCATAAACAGTATTTCTATTTTGCATAAAAATACAAATAAGGATTGAGTCTACCAAATATGATGAAGTTTTTTATTCCTTTTTAGGTTTGATATTGTGCTGTACCGGGCGGATCATATTCTCCGGGGCGAGAATGGTATCCAGGTCCTCCTTCGACAGGATATCGTGCTCCAGGATCAACTCGTACACTCCCCGGCCGCTCTCCATCGCCTTTTTGGCAATCTTGGTGGAGTTCTTGTAACCGATAATAGGATTCAGCGCGGTGACGATGCCGATGCTGTTGTGCACGTGGCTCTTGCATATTTCTTCGTTGGCGGTGATGCCGTCAATGCAACGTTCC
>JAAYTC010000119.1 GCA_012518155.1 Bacteroidales bacterium
GTTTCGAAATCACTTTCACCCCCGATAAACCGGATACTCATCGATCGGTCCGATCGATCTATTCGTTCGTGGTAGAGGCCACGGTGACCGACCTTAACGGTGAAACTCAAACGGGGACTTACACCGTCTTCGTGGGGGATGTCTCCATGATCTTATCGCTGGAGATGGCTGACCGGTGGGAAAAAAGCAGCGGGGAAAAGATCGTTGTCGCAGCAACGAACCTGGATGGGAACGACGTGACGGCTAAAGGGACCTACCGGGTTTACTCTTTGCAAGAGAACGACTCCATCCATCAGTCGGTAGCCGAAGGAGACTTCGAAACCGGTGAGCAGCCGGGATTGCGGGAAAAGTTGGCCGCGCTGCCCTCCGGTAAGTACAGGGTGAAGCTGGAATCGATGGACGACCGAGGCAATCCCGTGGAGGCCGAAAAGGATGTTATCCTGTTTTCTTACAGCGATAAAAGGCCCCCCGTAAAAACCAACGCGTGGTTCGTGGAGAAGAATACCCGCTTTGCTCCCGGTAAACCGGCCGAAGTGATCTTGGGAGCAACCGGCCGCGTTCACGTGCTCTACGAGTTGTGGCAGGAGAATAGCTTGCTCGAGAGGAAATGGATCAAGCTGAACAACGAGAACCGGCTCTTTTCACTGCCCTATAAAGCGGCGTATAGCGAGGCGGTTACTCTGATGCTCACCTACGTGAAGGAGGAGCAATTCTACACGCACCGTTCGGAGTTACGCCTTGAGAAAGAGAACAGGGAGCTGATGGTGAAGTTGGATGTTTTCCGTGACCGAGTACGTCCCGGTGCCGAAGAGGAGTGGCGGATCCGTGTAACCGATGCGAATGGCAACCCCGCGATGGCGGAAGTGCTCGCTTCGATGTACGATTTTTCGCTCGATAAGATCTACCCGTCGCCCGCGTGGAGTATTCCTTCCTTCGCGATTGGTCGCTACTATTCGAGGATGGGGCTTTCAAGCGACCACTCATTTTACAACGAAGCGGCCAGGGGAATTTTTCCCACGCCAATGGAACGAATTACTCCCTTCGAGTTTGACCGCTTTAACTGGTTTGATTACTCGCTATATGGCAGGAGCCAGTTTTTTATACGGGGTACGCGGTCCGTGCAACGGGAGGAGATGGCTGTGGTAGCTTTTGGCTCCCAGAAAGCAGAGTCCTCTCTCAATATCGCGGTCGCTGATGCGCGAGAATCGGATCAAGTTTCCGAAGTGGTTGAAGAGAGAGTGGCTTCAGCCGCCGGAGGCGCCGTAGTTCTCGATCAAGAACGCGGCCAAGAAGCTTCCCAATCTCCCCAGTTGCGGCGCAACTTCAACGAGACCGCCTTCTTTTACCCAAGCTTGCGTACCAACGATAAAGGGGAGACGGTGATCGCGTTTACCGTGCCCGAAAGCAATACCCGCTGGCGGTTCCGCATGTTGGCGCACGATAAAGAACTGAATAGCGGAACAGCAGAAGCATTCACGGTCTCCCAGAAAGAGCTGATGGTAACGCCCAATATGCCGCGGTTCTTGCGGCAGGGCGACCGCTCATCGATATCGACCAAGATATCCAACTTGTCGGATAGCACGATCAATGGCCACGTCACGTTGGAGTTTTTTGATCCGATTACCGAAAAAGTGTTGGAAGTCATTGCTTTGTCCGATCCCACGCGTTCCTTCTCCCTCGCGGCCAATCAATCTTCCGATGCCTCGTGGATGTTCAACGTGCCACAAGAACTCGACCTGGTGGGTGTACGGATCATCGCTCAAAATGAGGGGTTTAGCGACGGTGAACAGCACGCGCTCGCGGTGCTCCCGAATCGGATGCTGGTGACGGAGAGCACGCGAATGGACGTGAAAGCGAATGAGACGAAAACGTTCACCATGGAGCGATTGACGAACCGTGCTTCTGCCACTCTGCGAGATTACCGACTGACCCTGGAGTTTGCTTCTAATCCCGCTTGGTACGCGGTGCAAGCATTACCTGTATTGGGCGAGCCGACGAGCGACAACGCGGTGGCGTGGTTTGCTTCCTATTATGCCAACGTCATGGGTAACCATATCGCGAAAGCATACCCTAAGGTGACGGCGATGGTGGAGGCGTGGAAAAAACAGGGAAACGATGAGGAGGCATTCCTATCGAACCTAGAAAAGAACCAAGAACTGAAAAGTATCCTCTTGGAAGAGACTCCGTGGGTGCTGGTTGCACGGAACGAGGCGGAACAAAAGCAGAAACTCTCGTTGCTGTTCGACCTGAACCGGGGGAGCCATCTTACTCGGACGGCGATCGACAAGCTGAAAGAGTTGCAGCTGGGGCAGGGTGGCTGGAGCTGGTTCAAAGGGTTTCGCCCCAATGTGGCCATCACGCACTATATCCTCTACGGCTTCCAGCAACTCGACGAACTGGGCGCCGTGACCTTCGCGGATGAAGTCGGAAGGATGCACGCGGAGGCGATTGCATTTATCGACGCGGAGGCGATCCGGCGTTTCGACGCGCTGAAGCGATACAATAAAGAGTGGAAATCGATAAAAACAATTCCCGTGACCGACCTCGAGTATCTCTTCGTGAGGACCGGCTACAGGGAGTATTCCTTGGATAAAGAGATCGGGGAGATAGTTGACTTCTACCTGTCTGTGATCGAGAAAAACTGGACGAACTATGGCTTGTACGAGCGTTCACTGATCGCTCTTTTAATGGAGCGGGAAGGGAGAAAAAACACCTTACAGGCAATTCTTGCCTCATTCCGGGAACACGCGACGCTCTCCGTCGAGATGGGAATGTATTGGCCTAATAACCGCGCGGGGGTGTTTATGTCGCAATCGGCCGTGTCGGTGCACACCTTCATCATGGATGCGTTCCGTGTAGGAGGGGCCGGTGATGAAGAGATGGATGAGATGAAACGGTGGCTACTGAAGCAGAAGCAAACCCAGCTGTGGGAATCCACGCACGCCACGATGGATGCAGTGTACGCGTTGTTGAGCACGGGAAGTGATTGGTTTTCATCGTCCGGCGAAACCGTGATTCAAGTAGGCGAGCACCGACTGGAACCGGAATCGCGAGAACGTGGTACCGGGTACATCAAGGAATCATGGGAGGGTACGGAGATAGAACCGGAAATGGGCAGTGTTACCGTGTCGCACGAGGGCACGAGCCCCGCGTGGGGTGCCTTTTATTGGCAGTATTACGAGGAGATGGATAAGATCACGAAAACGGACGGGTCCCTCGATATCGAGAAACAGCTTTTCGCGGAGGAGACTACTTCTTCGGGTATTCAATTGGTACGGATCAGCGACGTGCGGCCGTTGAAGGTGGGCGATAGAGTGGTGGTTCGGTTGACGTTGAGAGCCGATAGAGACCTCGAGTTCGTGCACTTGAAAGATACCCGTGCTGCCAGCTTCGAGCCGGTAGACCAGGTTTCCGGAATGGGCTGGCAAAATGGAGTGCCCTATTACCGGACTTCAAAGGATGCCTCTACCAATTTTTATTTCGACACGTTGCCTAAAGGAACCTACATCTTTGAATACCGGGTTCACGTGAACCGCGAGGGCGACTACTCCAATGGGATTACCACCGTGCAGTGTATGTACGCGCCGGAATTCACTACTCACACCGAGGGAATGAGAATAATTGTTAAAGAATAAACCTCTCTTAAACTTAATTGTTACTTTTGTATCGGATAAGAAACGACAAACGGTATGAATAAGATAATTCTAAATATACCTTCCTCTATAGACACAAAGCAATTTGATGTTTCAGTATACTTAGCTACTAAGTTGTATGAGGATGGTCTATTGTCTGTTGGTCAGGCTTCTGAAATGGTAGGTATGTCCAAACGGGCGTTTGTGGAAATACTTGGTCGATATGACGTATCGCTATTTAGTGATTCTATAGAGGATCTGCATAAAGATATTGCGAATGCCTGATCTTGAAAAGGTTGTTATCGCTGATACAAGTTGTCTTATAGTGCTAACGAAAATTAAAGCGTTACCGTTATTGAATTTGTTGTATAAAGAAGTATATATTACTCCCGAAATAGCACAAGAGTTTGGTGAAGAGCTTCCAAAATGGATTATAATAGAAGAAGTTTCAAACAAAAAAATAATTAGGTTATTGAATAACCTCTTAGACTTGGGGGAGTCATCTGCGATTGCTTTAGCATTTGAAAAGGAAAATGTTTTACTGATTCTGGATGATTTAAAAGGAAGAAAAGAAGCGGAAAAATTAGGCTTATCATTTACTGGAACTTTAGGTGTTCTACATAGAGCAAAGAAAGAGAATCATATTAAAATAATAAAGCCATACATTCATAGTTTGAAAGCTGTTGGATTTCGAATTTCTACTAAAGTTGAAGAAGAGATACTGAAATTAAATGAAGAAAAATAACAATCATATGAAGAAATTGAGTTTAGTACTTCTGTGCGCCATAGTGTTGAGTGGCTTCTCACTCGCGCAACAGAAACCCGCGATGGAATTCAAAAAAACGGAACATAACTTTGGCATCATCAAAGAAGAGATAGGGGCGGTAACCACCCAGTTCGAATTTACGAATACAGGCAACAGCCCCCTGATCGTACAGCGGGTATCGGCCTCCTGCGGGTGCACCACACCCAGCTATACGAAGGAACCAATTCTGCCGGGTAAGAAAGGAACTATTTCCGCGCAATATTCAACCGTGCGCCGACCAGGGACATTCAATAAAACGATACGAGTATACACGAATGTTCCGGACACGGTATACGTGCTCACCATAAAAGGGAACGTAACGCCTAAGCAATAGTAATCCCAATAAAAATCCGATAACAGATTGTTAATATACGCCGGATGAAGTATCTTCGCGAAGAGACTTTATCCGGTTTTTTTAATTACACTACTTCAATGATACATCCTGAAAACGATCAAAAATACACGGGGCTTAACGTGAATAAAGGGGTTGCTCAACCTCCCAGCGTGAACCCTTACCTTAAAAGGCGCCGCAGGGAAAACTTGCGCACGTTGGACGAGTATGTCGATGGCATACTGTCAGGCAACCGGGTGATCCTAAGTCAGGTGGTTACTTTGGTTGAAAGCTCTTTAACCGCGCATCGCGATATAGCACAGGCGATTATAGAGAAATGCCTCCCTCATTCCGGGAACGCTATCCGAGTGGGGATTACTGGTGTGCCCGGCGCGGGCAAAAGCACCTCTATCGATACGTTCGGGATGCATCTGCTGGAGAAGGGACACAAGCTCGCGGTGTTGGCTATCGACCCATCCAGCGAACTATCTAAAGGAAGCATACTGGGCGACAAAACTCGAATGGAGAAACTCTCGGTTGCAGAGAACGCTTTTATACGCCCTTCCCCTTCGGCAGGCTCGTTGGGAGGGGTTGCCCGTAAAACGCGTGAAACCATTATACTTTGCGAGGCCGCGGGCTTCGACTACGTTTTCGTGGAGACCGTGGGCGTGGGACAATCCGAAACAGCAGTGCACTCCATGGTCGATTTTTTCCTCTTGATCCAGTTAGCCGGAACAGGGGATGAACTGCAAGGCATCAAGCGAGGCATCATGGAGATGGCCGATGGCATCGTGATCAACAAGGCGGACGGTGATAACATCAAGAAAGCGAAAATAGCAAAACGCCATTATAGCAACGCCCTGCATCTGTTTCCTCTTCCCGAATCAGGATGGACGCCCGAGGTGCTCACCTATTCCGGTTACTACGGCTATGGCGTCGCGGAGGTGTGGGACATGGTGGATCGTTACATCGACTTCGTGAAACACAACGGCTACTTCGATCGCAAGCGGCAGGAGCAGTCGAAATACAGGATGTTCGAGACCATCAACGAGCACCTTCGAGACAGCTTCTATAAAGATCCGGAGATCGAGGAAATGCTTATCCGGCTTGAGGAGGAGCTGCTTCAAGCCAAAAAGACCTCCTACGTTGCCGCTCGTGAAGCGCTTGATAAATATTTCAGCCGTGACCCCCTTCGCCCAACGCCTTGATAGGAAAACATGAACCGTATTTTGTTTTTTATACTTTTTCTCTCATTAACGTGCGCGGTTTTTCCTCAGCGTTCACTTGATCATAAGATAGTGAGAATAGATAGTTTACTGAGCCTTTCTCATCAAGCATACGTGGATGTAGATATCCTCACGAGCATGGAACACGCGTTAGATGCCCTGTCGATCAGTGAAAAAAGAAACTATTCAGAAGGACGTGCCCGAAGCAATTTTTACATTGCCCCAAGTATTATCGAGCGTGGGCGATTACACTCAATCGCTGGAGTACATTTCCCTCGCTGAGAAAGAAAAATACACGATGGATAATCCGGTTTTCTACTCCGAAATCAGCCGCATGCAAGGCCGATTATTATCGTTGCTGGGCCTTCATCAATCCGCAATACGTGTTTTTAAAAAGGGAATTGATCAGATCCAGCGAGGAAAATCCGATGAAACCCTCTATCTTTTAAGCATGGCGTACGATAACCTTTCGGGTGTCCATATCCTGCTGAACGAATCGGATTCCGCGATATATTACCTTGAAATGAATCGGGAATTGTTAAACAACGCGGACGAATTTTCGTCTACCGGAACATGATCAATCTATACGGGCAGTACGGTAGAGTGTTTGTCACCCGGGAGATGTACGACTCGGCTGCCTATTACTTGGATGAGGCTTTTTTACTTGCGGACAAGTACCAATTCCCCTATACTTCCTATATCTACATTAGAAAGGGTGAAATGGAGGCGAAACGGGGAGATTACCTGTCCGCGTTGACCAGCTACTGCAGGGGGCTGGATAATATGATGGAGACCGGAGTGAATCATGGATTGCCAGGTTTATATCAAGCCATATCGGATATTTACAAGCAGTTAAACGAGCCCGATTCCGTGCAGCATTACCTCTCCCGTAAGATTGAGGTGGAGAGAGAGTTGACCAAGACCAATACGCACGCGTTGGATAATGCTGTTAAGGCATTGCTCGAGGAGGAGCGAGGCCAATACGATTCAAAATTTAGAACCACGCTATCTTATGTCATGATTATCGGAGCTAGTGTAATCTTGTTGACTTTGCTACTGTGGTATTTTTGGAGGAAGCGCAATAAGCGTATCATAGCCGAGAAGGAAAGCGAGCTCGCTGCGTTGGAAGAGAAGTTGAGCGATGCGGCCGAGGAAGTAATTGAATTAGCCAAAAAGAACGACGACGCTTTTTTAATCCGTTTCAACGAGGTTTATCCCAACTTTGCTCCCGTTATCTACGAACGCCATTCGAACCTTACCCATTCAGAATATTCGTTCTGCGTGCTTATCTACCTTCATTTCACCTCCAAGGAGATCGCGCAAATCTTATTCATTGAGCATCGTTCGGTTCAAACCCGTAAGAATCGGTTACGAAAGAAATTGGGAATTCCCTCCGGGACCGATCTATACCAATACTTGGTAATGCTCAATGAAAGCCCTTCGATTCAAGGGTAACAATCCTCTTCGTTAACAACGATACTACTCCCCCTCCGCCATGTTGTGAAAGACGTTTTGAACGTCCTCGTCCTCTTCGAATTTCTCCAACAGTTTCTCAATCTGTGTCCGTTCCTCGTCGTTCAGCGTTTTGGTGTCGTGGGGGATTCGTTCGAACTCGGCCGAATGGATCTCGAACTCGTTATCTTCGAGGTAGGTCTGTATTTCAGAGTACGATTTAAAATCGCCGTAAAGTAGGATATCCTCGTCCTCCTCCACTACTTCATCAACCCCGTAGTCGATCAGTTCCAGCTCAAGGTCGTCGAGGCTCACCCCCTCCTTCGGGGCAATTTTAAAGACACACTTGTGTTCGAATAGGAACTCGAGGCTGCCAGTGGTTCCTAACGAGCCGCCGTGCTTGTTGAAATAGCTGCGCACGTTCGCCACGGTACGGGTGGTGTTGTCGGTGGCCGTCTCCACCACGATAGCGATGCCGTACGGTCCGTAGCCCTCGTACACCATCTCTTTGTAATCGGAGAAGTCCTTGTCCGTCGCTTTTTTGATCGCCCGCTCCACGTTGTCTTTGGGCATGTTCTCTTTTTTTGCCTGCTGCGTCAGCACCCGCAGCCTGGGATTGGTATCGGGATCGGGACCGCCCTCTTTGACAGCCATCGTGATCTCTTTCCCCAGTTTCGTGAAAACGCGGGCCATGTTGCCCCACCGTTTTAATTTGCGTGCCTTACGATATTCAAATGCTCTTCCCATGTTTATCCGTTTTACCCTGACACTTGCTCGGGAAGTACCAGGGCGTAAAGTTGTTGTTTAATTAAATTTTGCCGTGTTGCCTAATGCTTTTAAGTAATGAATCAACGTAGCTGCGCATCCAGTTCCCTTTCAAGGTTTTGCTGGATCTTCCGCATCACCTTGTCGATCTGCTTGTCGGTCAACGTTTTCTCTTCGTCTTGCAACAGGAAATTCACCGCGTACGATTTTTTCCCTTCCGGCAAGTTTTTTCCCTCGTACACGTCGAACAGCGACACCTCCTTGAGCAGTTTCTTCTCCGAATTCAAAGCGATCTGTTTGATTCGAGAGAAAGGGATATCCTGGTTTATCAAGAGGGCCAAGTCACGGCTCACGGCCGGGAACTTGGAGATCTCGGTGAAACGTACCGTCTGTTTCTCGTTCTCTCTCATCAGCCGGTCCCAGTTTAACTCCGCGTAGAAAACATCGGTTTCAATATCAAACGGCTTCCGGATTTTCGGGGCGACGATACCGAAGTGCCCGATCGGTTGTTTCCGTGTGGCAATACGCATTCCCACCGAGAAAATATCGTTTTCGAATGGTTCAAATAGCAAGCTTTTTTCGTTAATCCCCAATCGTTTCAGGATGTTTTCAACGTGCGCTTTCAGTTCGTAAACCGAGCTCTGTTCTTCCGCGGCTGCCCAGTTTTTATGGGTCCGTTTCCCGCATATCCATAAGCCGATGTGGAACTCCTCGGAATATTCGGCAAGGATGTTATCTTCCCTCTTCCGCTCCTTGTTATAGAAGTAGCAGTTCCCAAATTCATAAAAGCGCAGATCCAAGTGCTTCCGGTTGCGGTTATACGCGATGCTCTCGAGTCCCCCGAACAGGAGCGTTTGCCGCATTATACCCAAATCGTTGCTTAGCGGGTTGACCAGCGGTACGCTGTTTTCGATCGGGTAGGAGACGTTCGATTCGTAATAGCTCCGTTTCGTGAGCGAGTTGTTCATGATCTCGTGGAACCCGTTCGCTGTGAGCTGTTCCGAGACGAGTGTCTGCAACTTCTGCTTCCGGTCGGTGGGCGTTTGATACGACAAATTTCCCATAAGCGCATCGCTGATCTCCACGTTATTGTAACCGTATATCCGTAGAATGTCTTCGATCACGTCCACGTCGCGCATCACGTCCACCCGGTAGGTCGGTATCCGCAGTTGGAGTTCATCCCCAGTCTCGTTTTCGATCTCCATCTCGAGGCTCTGCAGGATGCTCCGCACGCTCTCCTTGGGAATCTCTTTCCCTACCAGCGATGCCATCTTGGGGTAGGAGAGAGTTACTTTTGGTCGCTCGATGGGAGTCGGGTACACATCCCGGATCGCCCCTTCGATGGTGCCGCCGGCGATCTCCTTGATCAGCATCGCGGCCCGTTTCAACACGTACACCGTGTTGTTGGGGTCAGCTCCCCTCTCGAAACGGAACGACGAGTCGGTATTCAGTCCATGCCGCCTCGCGGTCTTCCGTACCCA